>CAYMYV010000033.1:0-13201 GCA_964394775.1 uncultured Lachnobacterium sp.
CCCATTTTCTCTACGCAAAAGACACATTTCAAAAATGCTCAGAAATTATTTGTAACCTTTTTTATTATTCTGGGAATTATAATTTCATATTGCTTCATGAACATTATCTTTTCACTGGAATCCACACATCCTGAATTAGTAGATGTAATTATCTTAACCAACTTGATTTTTCTATGTATCTTTTTTGCGCTATATGTTTTTATCTACCAACTTGCCATTACACAGCAAGAAAAGGAAGAACTACAAGAGAAGGCCCGATTGCTTGAGCTCGAAGAAGTACAATACCGTAATCTCCTCAGTACCACTGAGACCCTACGTTCAATTAAGCATGATATTCACCATCATCTAGCAACGATTGAATCCCTGATACAGCAAAACGAGACCGAACGTTTAACAAGCTATTTAAAAGAATACCAAACACATTTTAATTTAGATTACACCAGTGTTTCCTCTGGTAATATTGTCATCGACAGTATTCTTTCTACCAAGCAATACTTTGCTAAACAACAGCATATAGAATTATCATATGCCATATTATTACCTGATAAAATGCCTTTTACAGATGTTGCTCTCTCCGCTCTCCTTGGCAACCTATTTGATAATGCGATGGAGGCCTGCAGCCATATTACTGAATCAGACCGCTTCATTCATTTCCAAATGAAAACACATGAAAACATGTTACTTATACATATTGAAAACTCTTTTGATGGAATTATAAATGAACCAACGAAACACGTACTATTATCTAGAAAAAGAGAAGTTGACCACGGAATCGGATTGAAACGTGTAAAAACACTGGTAGAAGAGGTCAATGGATTTACTGACATTCGTTATGAAAAAAACACCTTTATAGTGCACATTATTGCACCATTGGAGACCACACATGAACATTAGCATTACAATTATAGAGGATAAAGCAGAAGAGCAAGCACAACTGATAGAAGCCCTCCATGATTGGGGACGCAGAAAAAATATCACTCTGCAAATAAGCTATTTTTACAGTGGCGAAAATTACTTTAACGCAAATAATATTGATGAAAGCCATCTCTATATTTTAGATATTCAGCTAAAAGGAATGGACGGAATAACGATTGCCCAAAAGCTTCGCACTCGTGGCTACAAAGGCATTATTCTCTTTCTCTCTGCCTTTCAGGAATATGTTTTCCAAGGCTACGACGTGCATGCGCTGCATTATTTGCTAAAACCAGTCATACAGGAACAGCTTGATAAATGTTTAGATGACGTTCAGTTACAACTGTCTAAAGACTATTTTCTAGTCCGTAATGGTATAGATATGCTTCAAATCCCATATCAGGATATTGTCTGCTTTTCTTCTCGCGACCATTTTGTAGACATTACCACCACAACAAAAGAAGTATATTCTATCCGCCAAACGCTTAAGAATATACTTCCATTTTTGCCTTGCAACTTCATACAATGCCATCGCTCTTATATTATAAATATTCGACATATTCTAAGTATCAATTCCAATATTCTCACACTGCCCAACAATGAGACTATGATTGTTGGTCGTAACTACATGGATACTTTCCAACATGAATATGCTCGCTTTACATCGCGGCTTTTTTAGCCGCGATTTTTTTAAACACATAATTCATCACAATTGCCACGCAAAGTCCCACTGCAAATCCACCAATGATATCTGTTGGGAAGTGCACGAAATGGTATAGTCTTGAAAATGCAATCAGTGTTGCCAATATCAATGCCGGAATACCAATCTTCTTGTTATTAAAGAATAAAGCAAATGCGGCGGTAAATCCGTTCATGGTGTGACCGGAAGGGAAAGAATACTCGCCCGGCTGCGGAATAATTAACAGGCTAAGTGCCTCCGGTTCCACAACGAATGGACGCGGTCTGGCAATCACATTCTTTAGGATTAGGTTTCCGATAATGAAGGTCACAAGCATAGATAGTAATACCTGCAAGCCCATTTTACGGTGTTTCTTGAAAAACAAGCAGATAATTCCCACTGCAATCCAAAATAATCCATCATCGCCCAATGTGGTGATGAATATCATAATCTGATCCAAAACCGGATTATGTATTTCCTGTAGTGCGTATAAAAAATCTATTTCCCAACTCATAATTTCGTCTCCTCGTATTTTGTAACATTTCTATTTTGCAAAATTATTATCATATACTTCAAAAAAGCTATTGGTTGTAATTGTTCCGGAAGTATCAATGATAATGCCTTCCCAAATGCTTTCATTTAACACAAATTCTGAAGTCTCCACAAATCCCTGGAACACATCCTCAAACTGCTCCTTACGACGTTTTGCAATGATGCTTACCTTGTTCTGTTCGGTCAACTCTTCCTCATATTTGCTAATGCATTTGATGAAATAATATCCCTTTTCCGTGGTAATCATGCCAGTCTGTTCTCCATTGTCCAGCTGAAAAGCAACCGCTTCTACCTCAATTGGATATTCGTCACGCTTCATAGTTGTTTCGATGGTACTTGCTTCGTTATGGTTGCTGGCTACTGAGGCAAAATCATCTTTGTTCTCCAGCTTTGCCAGTACAATATCAGCATCCTCTTTGGTTTCCACATAAATCTGCTGTACACGTATCACACGGGCTTCGTCATCACTTACCTCTTCGTTTACACCCTCTGTCAAGGTATCAAACAGCTTCTGAGCAGTTGCATACTTCTTATAAAACTCCTTTAATTCATTCTTATCCAGCTCCATATATGCAAGCTCTGCTTCTGTCAATGAACTAAAGTATTCATTCGTTGCATTTTCCACCTTGGTAAGCTCTTCCTCTGTCAAACTCACATCCTGCGCCTTCGCAAGCTGAGTCATGCACATAATATTGGCAAGCTCTGTCAAAGTAATGTCCTTCACATAATTTTCCAATGAATCATCTGAAAGCACATATCCAAAATCATGCTCCCAGAGGTTTACGCCATATTCATGCCCATAGATATTCTGGTAATTGCACAAATACAGCTTTGCTTCTTCCTTGGAACATTCTATTCCATTAATGGTAAATACATACTCTTTTGATATCACCGGCTTCACATTCCATACATATTCAGTATCTCCAATCGTACAGCCTGTGAACGCAGTTACACTCAGAGTCGCTACTGCCATTAATAATGCCAATTTTCTCTTCATAGTAAAAATTATCCCTTATCCTTCTACAATCAGGTATCTTCCGCTTGGAAGGGCAAATACTTCACTAGCCTCCAACAAATCGTCATCTGACATTCCTGCAATATCAGTTCCTGCTTCATCAAAATATTCTCTCACTTCGCGAAGATTCTTGCAAACGACTGCCATACAGTCATCCAGGAATTCATCTGCTTCCTCTAAGTTTTCTGCAACTGTTTCAGAAAATAACTGTTCCTGATTCTCAAGAAATGCTTCCAATACTTCATTGTCATAGATATACATACACAATCCTCCAATTTGTATTACAAATATAGCAAATTCCAGCTAAAGAAATTCTACCACAAATAGATATCAATTCCAATCTTTTTTAATTCCTGATAAATACGGGTAATTGGGAGTCCCACTACGTTGTTATAATCTCCATGGATTTTTTCAATGTAAATGGCGCATTTTCCTTGAATTCCATACGCGCCGGCCTTGTCCATCGGCTCACCACTGGCAACATAACGTTCAATCTCTGTATCCGTCATCGAATGCATGGTAACATCTGTTTTTTCATAAAATACCAGCTCTCCTGCCCGACCGCTCTTGTCAATGAGCACTAATGTCACACCGGTAAACACGCTATGGGTATTGCCCGCTAACATTGACAGCATTCGTTTGGCATCCTCTTCATCCTTTGGCTTGCCCAAAATCCTGCCATCATATGCTACAACTGTATCCGCTCCAATTACCAAAATGTCAGATGGTGTGGTAATCTCCTTGTTTTCTTCCCCAAAAGCCGCTATCATGGATGCCACCTCTTCTGCCTTCTGCTTAGACAGCTCCATCACCACTTCCTCAGGAATTGTTTTTGTAATAATCTCTTCCCCTCTTGCCGGACAGATTTCAAATTCCAAGCCAATCTGCTCGAGAAGCTCTTTCCTGCGTGGGGAGGCAGATGCTAATATAATCTGACTCATAATTGTTTCTTGTCTCCTTGTTTTCTTACAACTATATGTGTGCAAAGCCATTTTCCCGAGTGTGAACTATAGTTTACACCCTGCCGCAGCTTATTCCTGCATATTCACCGGAATGATTCTATCCAGCGCGAAAGAATATATCAAATTCTCTGTTTCTATTATGCAATCGCTTCCTTTGGAAAATACACGGCTAAGCGCATTCGCATACAGCTTAAGCTGTGTTGCATAACGCACAATCAACTCATTTTCCGTTGTCACACGGTCGGTCTTATAATCCATGAGAACAATTCTGTCATTTTCTAACCAGAATACGTCGATGATTCCTTGCAACAGAACCCCCTCGTAGTCCATGACAAATGGCTTCTCACAGAACAAATCGCCTCTTGCATCTGCTTCTGCCATACGACGTGCCACCCCAGATGCCAAAAAATCAATCATACTGTTTCGATAGATGAGCTGCTCCATCTCCTCGTCAAGCATATTTTTTTCTCGCATGCGGGTAATCTCGGATTCCACAAAGCTTCTCATCTGTCTGGTTGATGTGGTATCTAGCTCTAAGAGCTTCTTGAAGTCTAGGTTTGCCATTACAAGATGAACTGCAGTTCCGCGGAGAGCCCCCTGGTTTACACCGGAGTTAATGTTTCCGGTGTTATATGCAGCTGCATCTTTTTGCTTCTCATATTCAGTCTGTACGGCTTGGTCTTCCTGTGTACTTTGGATTACCGGTGTAGCCTGCTGCTCTGCGAACATATCTCTTGCAAAATCCGGGATATAGCGTTCCTTCTCTTCCAACAGGAAATCCGGTACTTCCACTTCGCCCTCCATACGGTCATAGTTTTCCACCATAGCGGCGTGCTTAAGCTCGGATACGGAGTACTTACTCTTTCGTCCTGCCTCCTGCCTGTATGGATATTCATAAGCAAAATTGCTCTTGTATTGTTCGACCAAAGCATCATCTGCCATATGAATTGTCTGCAATAATGCTTCTTTTTCCAGGTCCTTTTCTGCCAGCCTCTTCGCATCGGAAAGTATTAAATCCTCTGCATTTTTAAAGGTAAATGAATATTTATCCGGATAAGACAACACTGCCGGGGCAACCCAGTCGATATAGCTTTTGGCTTTTACACGCTGAGTATAGGAAATTGGTCTTCCCGGAATCACGTTGCCCTTATATTTTCCATATACATCCTCTTTACTTTTTACCATACCGGTAAGAATCAGCTTTTCCTTGGCGCGAGTTAAGGCAACATAGAGCACACGTAGCTCCTCGCCCAAATTGTCACGGCGGACACGGTCTGCAATCTCACTGCGCACCAGACATTTGCGCTTCATTCTTGGATTGGTCTGCACCTCATCCAGACCTAAGCCCATATCAGGGTGAATGGACATCTTGTCTTTTGAATCACGTTCGTTGAATCTCTTTGCAATACCGGACACAAACACAACCGGGAACTCCAGTCCCTTGCTCTTATGAATGGTCATAATGCGAACCACGTCCTCATTCTCACCCGTAACGTCGGCTTCTCCAAAATCCACCTCATATTTTTGCAGTTGGTCAATGTAGCGCACGAAGTGGAACAAGCCCTTGTAGCTGGTTTTCTCATAAGCAATCGCTTTTTCCACGAGCATATCCAGATTAGCCTTTCTCTGGCTTCCCGCCGGCAATGCCTTTACATAGTCGCCATAGCCGGATTCCTCTAACACCATATCAATCAACAGATGAATTGGAGTGTCTGACACCTTCCTGCGAAGCTTCTGATATAGCATATGAAAATGATACAGCTTGCCCTCTGTCGCCGCTTCCATCTGCTTTATCGCCGCTTCTGCAAAGCTGTTTGTCTCTTCTGTTAAAGAGATTTCTGCTAATTCTTCGTTATCAAGGCCTACGATGGCGGATTTTAACACTGCTGCCATCGGAATATCCTGATAAGGGTTATCCAATATTTTCAAAAAGCTTAGAATCGTCTGCACCTCTACCGCAGAAAAATATCCCGTGGATGTGGATACATGGGCCGGGATGCCACAATCCTCTAATACGGACACAAAATCATTTCCCCATCCCTGCAGGCTGCGCAGCAGAATGACGATATCGCTGTTTCGAAGGGGACGAAGCTCTCCTGTGGCCTTGTCCGTTACCTGAAGGTCATTCTTCAACTCGAGGATGCGCTCTGCGATCATGTGTGCTTCTAACTGACGGTTGCTTAAATTGTCAATGTCAGCCTCTTCCCCGGACCAGCTATCTGGGGCGCCTCCATCAAAATCACCATCTGCTTCCTTCTCGTACAACAGCACCTCCGCCTTCATTGCACCGTTCTTTGGGTACTGGGCACCACAATAAAGCGCAGCTTCTGCGTCATAGGTTACATTTCCCAAATCTGCATCCATGATTTTATAGAACACGTCATTGGTAAAATCCAATACCTCTGCGCGGCTACGGAAATTCTTGTGCAGGTCAATTCTCTGCCTTTTGCTTTCCTCTAAATCGTAGGTAGCAAATTTTTCCATAAAAAGCTCCGGACGGGCCAAACGGAAGCGGTAAATACTCTGCTTTACGTCACCTACCATAAACATGTTGTATTCCCCTAGTGACTGTCGGGAAATTGCACACATAATCTCTTCCTGTACCTGGTTGCTGTCCTGGTACTCGTCTATCATAATCTCGTCAAACTGCTTCTGAAATTCCCTTGCAGTCGGACGAAGCTCTTTGGTCTGTTCATCCACAAAAATATGAAGTGCCGCATGCTCAATATCAGAAAAATCCATCAGATGCTTCTCACGCTTCTTCTCCTCCATTGCCTGCAAGTACAAAAGGGATATTCTCACCAATTCCTCTGCAACTGACCGCATGCGTTTTAGCTGCTCTACCATTTCCTCCGGGCCAATCGCAAAATAGCGTTCCCGAATCGCCTTTACATCATCCTTAATCTCACTTCTTCCGTTGGATACGGCATCCTTTTTCAGTGGGTTCCCTTGGAAATTCTGAATAGCCGGCAATCTGCCAAATTGAAGCTTCTGACAAAAAGCCTCTAATTCTTCATAATTTTGAATCTCCTCTAGGCCCTCAAACTGATTGATTTCCTGTTCAATCAGCGGCGCATATTTCTGTGGGCCATCCGGCGCAAGTGCCATCTGATACAGGTTCTCTAATTGAGCCGGAATATCTGAAAGCATGGTTTTTACATAAGTAAAAATCCCCTTCATCATATCTGTTTGAAGCAGTTCCTCCTTAGTTTCCACCTGATAAGGCTCTGCCAAAGAGGTAATCCACTCCTTTGGCCAAGGATTGCTCGCTGACTGGGTATAGATTTTGGACACCATATCCTTCACAGCCTGATTGCTTCTCTTGTCGGAATAGGCATCAACGAGCTGGAGGAAGGCAGGCGAAGCAAAGGCGTACTCCCGCTCGAACACCTCATCCAACACATCCATCTCAAGGAGCTTGATTTCCCCTTGGTCTGCGATACGGAAGTTTGGCTCTAACCCAATCTCTTCAAAAGACCCACGCACCACAAAAAGACAGAAACTATCAATCGTAGTAATCTGTGCGTTATGTATCAGGGTCTGTTGCTTTCTTAGGTTCTCATCCTCCGGATATTCCTCTAACAGCTTTTCGATGGCATTTCCAATACGCTCACGCATTTCTGCGGCAGCTGCTTTGGTAAAGGTCACTACCAGAAGCTTATCAATGTCCACCGGATGTTCCCTGTCCGTTATTCTTTTTATGATACGTTCTACCAAGACTGCTGTTTTACCGGAACCGGCGGCGGCTGATACCAGGATATTTCGGTCTCGGAAATCAATAACATTTTGCTGTTCGCTTGTCCATTTCATGTGGTGATGCTTCCTCTTACTTCTATAACTTCTATTTCGTGTGTAATTTTTACTTCATGTCTTTCTGCAATAAAATCATTTTTTACTACGATTTATCGCGTTCTCTGTCTCCATGCAGGCAAATATCTCACTCTTATCAAGCTTGCGGCCTTTTCGTTCGTCGTAGCCCTGTAGCTTAACATCAAAGCCACAGACTGCCTTGTATGGGCAATAATCACAGCCGGATGCCTGTCCCCAAGCAAATGGCGCTACTTGAACGTTCCCCGCGTAGATTTCATTACCCGCACGAACGATACTATGATTTACATACTCGAAAAGGATATCAAACTCCTCTGCGGATGCTACAGAAGAACGCACAGAGAGCTCTCCGGACTTCTTAAGCTCTACCGGAATCACATCTGAACGCTGTTCAAATTCATCATCCATCGCTCGATATACGGATTCTTCCTGATTTACGAGCCCATCCGGCTTCAATTCCTTAAGAATTGCCTGCTTGATTTGTGCCTCATCCATCTCTCCTGTCACCTCAATTACAGGGTCATCGATGTGATAATAGAACAATCCACCCGGAATGACTTCCTTGCTGCTATGATTTTTCTTTTGCAATTCCATGGCGGCGTTCATATACACTACCAGCTGTAGCTGAAGTCCATGGTACAGCTTAATCAAATCAAACCTGGTATTGCCTGATTTATAATCAATCACCTTTACATACAAACGATTCTCATCGATACAGGTATCCAAGCGGTCAATTCGGCCTCTTAACTGAATCTGATTGTTGTTTTCCAGTTCAAATTGAAGCGCCTCCAGGTGGTCAGCCTTCGAAAAGGACACCTCAAAATCATTCGGAACAAATCTGCCCTTTCGCACCTGCGTGGTCAGCGCCCAAACTGTCTGCTTAAATATGTGATTCATGCGCTTTGCCATATGCGCATTTTCCGCTGTGGCATAGATGCTTAGGTTTGGATATGCAAGAATTGCTTCTTCCATAGAGTTTTGTGCATACTCGTCTCGCACTTCTTCCGGCACAGTAAACCAGTTATAGCTGGATTCCGCCAGCTTCTTACTATATATTTCAATGGCAGCGTGATAGAGATTTCCCATATCCACGCTCTCAAATCCGCTTTCCTCACGCTCTCGCAGCTTAAGCCCATAAGATAAGAAATGGGAATAAGCACACTGTGCAAATTTCTCTAGTCGGGTAACGCTACCCTCGATGTTTTTTCCGTAAATTGCTTCTGCTACTGCGTGGCTGATTGGATTATGATGATACTGATGGTAAAATGCATCCAAAATCGCCTTAGCGTTTGCACGAACAAGCGAATCCTCACTTTCCATAAAGCATTTTGCCAGTGCATACCACTCCGGTCCTCTCTCCCCTGCAAGGAAATAATCCTTGGCCGCATTTTCTGTTGAGGTATCCAATATCTTTTCTGTATCCCCCATCTCCTGCACGGCAATCTTTGGAAACATGCGAAGCATCGTTCGAATCAAATAGGATGACCGAAGGGCTTTTCCCTCGCTATCCACACGACTATAGCTAATATAAAGCTGTCTCGATGGCTTTGTCATATTCAGATACAGATAAAATTTCTGAATAAACGCCTGCTCTCTGGCGCCTGGAGCAAGAGCAAGCTCCGCCGACTCTAATGCTTCTCTCTCATATTGAGAAATGATTCCACCTTGATTGGCGGCCTTTGGGACGATTCCTTCATTTACTCCGAGGAACATAAGAATCTTGACGTGATTCAGTCGCGTTCTTTCAATATCCCCAAAGGTGACACTATCGTATCCCGGCGGAATGACTGCAACCTTTGCGGCCGCAAAACCGGAGTCTAGAATTTCCTCGAGCTCATGAATGGTCATAACCTCTGACCCCAATACACGAATGCATTTTTGGAATAAATCCATCACAATACGATAAATCTGACCATATTCCTTGGATTTTGCCTGGTCCCCTTCTTCTAACAGTTCCTTCTCCCGCTGGAACAGCTGCTGCTCCACATTTAGGGTTGTAATATAGATATATAATGCTTTGATTTGCTCTTCTACGGTACTCTTCTTAGAGAAAACCTCCACCACCGGCAGAAAGCCTTCCATGAACCTCTGACGGATTGCTTCTAAGCCTTCCAAATCATAGGCCTTTTCATTTTTCGGCAGGCGAAGCCAACGCCTGCTCCACATATTTTTCCCACGGATGCCTGTAGCAAGCAGATAGTTTTCTAAAAGGTCCACTTCCTGCTGCTCTAATCCACAGTAACCGGTACGAAGCAAGCGCATCACCGCATTATAGGAAAAATCATTGCTGATTACTTCTAGTATGGAACGAACAAATTCGATAAATGGATGGAACAGCACTTCCTTGGTTGCATCCAGAAAATATGGAATTTGGTATTTTTTACATACGTTTTCCACGTAATTGCTGTACACTTCCATATTGCCGGATACGACCGCGATATCCTGATAGCGATAGCCCTCCTGTTGTACCAGCTCATTGATTTTACGCGCAGCCCACACGAGCTCTTCCTTCGGACTTCTCATGGAAAAAATCTGTATTTCATCGGTTGTCCCATGCATTTTCTTATAAGAGGTACGAAACAGATTCTGCTCCATAAAGTAGAGGGCCGACGCATGCTTGAAACGCTTCTGGTCTCCACCGGTAAGCACGATTGGTTCTAACACCTCTGTATGCGTCTGCTCTGCCAAATCCATAAGTGTACGGATGGTACGCTTTGGCATATCAAACAGCTCCTGCATTCCCTTGCTATGGTAGAAATCTTCTCTTGCATCAATGGTAAGTGACACCCAGATTTCCTCGCAAATTGGCATAAGCCTGCGAAGCAGTTCTACCTGAACCGGGGTAAATCCGGTAAATTCATCCAACACCATAACAGAATCCTTAAGGATTGTGGACTCTGCCGCCACATTGGCAAGTACATGCAGCAATTCCTCCGAGGTAATGTAATGTCCCTTCAAAAAGTCCTCAAAGCCCTGATACATCACATGTACGTCTTTTAGCTTCGAGCGAAGAATTGGCGAAAGCTTGTCATCCCGGATACAATCCTCTAGCTGCTGTGGGGTGACGTTGTACTGCATCAATTCTGATATCAGGGATTTTACTTCCTCGATATATCCCATACGGTGCATATTCCCTCTTAACACCGTAAGCTTCTCTTCCTGCTCCTGAGCGACCTTGCGAAGCACAAGATTTTTGCCTGTTTCTTCCAGAATCTCTAAGTTTCCAATCCCCATTTCATCAAAAACACGATAAGCAAGTCTTTGGAAGCTTAGAACATCGATATTCATAATGGCATGGTTTGTCGATAAATCCACAAGCTTTCTCTGAGTCTGCATGGTGTACTGTTCCGGCACTAAGCATAAATAATTCTTTCTTGGATTTGCTTCTGCCAAACGAACAACCTGCTCATACATATATTCAGTTTTTCCACTGCCGGAATTACCTAGGATTAGTTTCAGTGCCATGATGGTCTCCTCGTTTTTTTCACTCTACACTCTTATCTCATAAGCAAAGCTTGTGGTTGCATTTCGCCGCCCGTTGTGTGCGAGCACCGCTCTCCCAAGCTCGCTTTTGCTCATTATACCATAAGTAGCTTTTCTGCACACGAAAAAATAATAGAAAAAACCTCTTGACAAATATATCGGCTTGCGATATATTCAAAACATGATATATCGGTAGTCGATATATCATCCAACGATATTATATATAAGGAGGAACTTATGGATAAAAACACCCCACTTACAGAAGCCATCTATTACATCCTTCTAGCTGTCAGAAAACCAAATCATGGATATGGAATCACACAGGAAGTCGAACAGCTTACAAATGGACGTGTAATATTAGGTGCAGGAACATTATATGGAGCCATTCAGACACTTGAGAAAAAGGGATGGATTACCATTTACAGCGAGGATACCTCCTCTCGTAAGAAGAAGGAATATATCCTTACCGCTGCAGGTAGAGCGGCTTTTGATGAAGAGACAAAGCGCTTGGCAGAATTATTAGAAAACGCAAAGCTTATGGAGGAAATGTAATTATGAAAAAATTTCGTTTATATTATGATAAAGACAAAGAAACCACTTGGTTGAATGAAATGGCAGAACAGGGATATGCCATGACACACTTTTTTGCAGGATTATACACCTTCGAAAAATGTGAGCCCGGAGAATACACCTATCAGATTGATTTTGGCGATAAGCTTTATGGGGTCAGTGATAATTATCGTGAGTTTATGGCAGACAATGATATTGAAATCGTACAGACTTGGGGGTTTTGGATTATCCTTAGAAAGAAAACGTCTGACGGTCCATTCCTTCTTTATACCGACCTTGATTCCAGCATTGAACACTACACCAAAATCAGAAATATGTTCAAGGGTGTAGCGATTCTGGAGCTGATTGCTTTTATCATAGAATGTATCTGTGCTATTTATGCCCCGCTCATGATTATATGTGCAATCATTATTGGATTATTGATGCTGGTGATTATGAACGCTGCATTTAAGACCAATCGCATCATTGCTGATTTGAAGGAGCAAAAAGGAGAATCTGTTGCAACACCCAGCAGTCCATCTCCTGTTTTACTTGCAGGATTATTCCTTAATTGTGCATGCTCTGGTCTTACAGCCCTTGAGGTTTCCGAATATATCAAGATACCAGTTCAGATTTTGGCAATTGCACTGATGGTATATGGAATTGTAAAGACCTTCTCCAATCATAAAGAAGACAATTAAAATGTATTTTTAACAGATGCTTTTATGGATGCTTTATAGATGCTTTTATAGATGCTTTTATGGATGCTTTTATGGATGCTTTTGTAAGTATTTTGCATGAAAGATTTTCCATATACGAAATATCTTTTGCATGGGACCTAAGTTTTGGCAAAAAACATACAAAATAAGCTATCTATGAATGAAATTCGGTCTATACAAAAAAGTTGCCCCGGGGAAAGAATTCGTAACATTTCTTTCCCCGGGGCGAAGTTTTTTCGTATAGACCTAATCAAGTTTGGAAGGGTATAAATTATGGACCATTTTATGATATTTTAGGTCTGGAAAGATATAAATTTTGCATAGAGAATTTCGTTAATTCTTTTTTCCAAATTAGTGGTGGAATAAACGAATTCCTGTAAAGCTCATTACCATATCGTACTTATTGCATGTTGCGATAACATGGTCATCACGAACAGAGCCGCCCGGCTGTGCTACGTATTTTACACCGCTTCTCTTCGCACGTTCGATGTTGTCACCGAAT
>CAYMYV010000034.1:0-12858 GCA_964394775.1 uncultured Lachnobacterium sp.
CTCAGGTAAACAATTTCTTAATAACTCATCTCTATTCATTTTCTTTTCGCCTCATATAAAAATCTGTTGTGTTGTTTCAGCTACGTATCTGATAAGCCTATCATACAAGTGATTCAGCTGAAATAAAAGGGAATGAATGATTTTACCCGAAATTTCTCTTTTTTTGCTGTAGCAATCCAAGGGTGGTATAAGTGCGTGCTATTGCAACTTTTGGATAAAAAAGGTATACTTAATGAGTACTATTTATTTTTCAAGTGATTGAAAACGAAAAGGAGATTACATCATGGAAAAAACAAAATTAGGAATTTCAGTTGAATTATTGGCAGTCATCGTTGTACTTGCAAGCTATTTTGGTGGATATACAGGAATGTTCCTGGTAGTGGGCTATGTCCTGATTGTGGAATCAGATGAATGGCTGAAGAAATTAGCTGTAAAAGCAGCGGTCATCACACTTGGATTTACATTCCTTTCATCACTGGTTCATTTAATTCCAAACGTAGTAAGCTGTCTCAATATGGTTCTTGGAATCATTGACATTGACCTTACAATTGAACATCTTTCCTGGCTTGTCAACTCTATTGATTCGGTATTAAGCTTAGTAGAGAAATTTATTTTCCTTATCATGGCATACATGGCAATCAGCCACAATACATTTGATATCCCTGTTGTTGACAAATTTGTTGCAAAACACATGGGAGAGAAGGTAGAAGAAGTAGTAGAAGCTAAAGCGGAAGAAAAGACGGAAGAAAAAGCCGAAGAAAAGACGGAAGCTAAAGCGGAAGAAAAGACGGAAGAGAAGGTTGAAGAAAAAACCGAAGAATAAAATATAATATTACATAAATAATTAGGGGTTGTCCGCAGCTGCGGCAACCCCTTTGCATGCATTTAGAATTTTAAATCGAAGTGCTGGCCAACCATTTTTTCCTGCTCGGTCATAACGGTGTCAGCCTTTGCTTCATACAAAGTATCCTGAAGCTTCTTGATAAGCTCGTCCATGCTCGAAGCAGTTACGGTAGTTGTTTTTTCTGAACGCTTTTTCTGCTCGGCTTTTTCCGCTTTTTTCTCATTCTTAGCAGCTTCTGCCTGTTTTTCTTCACGACCCTTTTCGATGCGCTCCTTTTGAGCCTCATTTGCCTTGTCTAATACGGCAAAGTAGGAAACGGTTCCGTCAGAGGATAGCTCCATGCCAAAGGTTTTTACCTTGACACCGGATTCCTCCAGCTGCTTTGCCAAGTCCGGAAGCTGAGTCTTTGCATCTGTAATAAGTCCCTCGTTACGAGTACGTGTAGCCTCGTCAGTAGCCATGGCTTCAAGCTCACTCTCGCTGACATAAACGATGAGGCTCTTGTCGGTGCGGACATTAGATGCATATTCCTGTGCATTACCGGTCTGTTCATCATCCACCAGAACAAATTCGACATCATCATATTTGGCTTTCAGCTCTTCGTAATAGGAAGAAGCTGTGTCGCTGAGCTGCGGGTTTCCAATGGTGTTCTTGGTGTTTTCTGTTTTTTCTGCGTTCCTGGTCTGATTAACGGTGTTGTTCAGATTCAGGAAATCGATTCCAAATAATTGGCTCATAGTGACCCTCCTTGTCTTTGTGTATGCAAATCCGTTTGCATAGTTTTAGTGTTATCAATTATATCGGCATAAGTTTTGAAATAATTATAGCATGTCAGGGGAAAAAATACAAAAAAGTAATTGTAAAATTTAAACAATCAATGACAGACACGTCTTTTGGTGGTACAATACAAGGTGGGAAAAAACGTTATTCAGAAAGGGATACAACTATGGCAGTAGGAACCTATTCAATCGTAAGTGGAATATGTCTTTTGACGGTATTTGTTCTGTACATTCGTATCATGTCAGGGGTGGAACGTAGTAAAAAGAGAGATCTCTACGTGGATATTATGATTATAGGTATGATATATCTTGCATTAGATATGTTGTGGGGAGTTATCTATGATGATTTACTTCCAATACCGGTTGCGATACAAAAATTCATCTATGCAGGCTATTATGCGTCATCGAGTATTTTGACATATCGCTGGTTTGTGTATGTAGAATTTATGCAGGATTCTGTTTTTCATAACAACCCAATCGTAAAGCAGCTGGTAAAGCTTCCGACCATTTTTGTTGTGGCAGTGTCCTTCCTGTCAATTTGGACAGGTACGTTCTTTAGTATTACAGCAGACGGAACCTACGTCAGAGGGTCATGGTATCCGATACAGCTTGCTTTAACCTATGGATATCTGATATTCTCTGCTGCAAAGGTAGCGTTTCGAATGCTTAGTACAAGGGATTTTGAAAAACAGAATACCTATTTGATTATGCTGTCGTATTTTATTTTCCCGGTAGTATTTGGTATTCTTCAGATTGTAAATCAGGATATGCCATATCTATGTATAGGTATTGCTTTGGCAACCTTTCAGACGTATTTGTTCCATGTTAATTTTGAAATGGAGCGAGAGCGTAGCATTCGAAAAATCCACAGCTTGAGCCGTTTGTTTATTAGTACTTATTATTTGAATCTGCAGACCGGTAGAAGAGAGTATCTAAGTAATGAGATGGAAATGCACATGTCCTACCTGACAGGAGAATTCTATAAAACTGCTCCACAGGATTATGAGGAATCTATTCATGTTTATACGGAAACCTATGTGCATGCAGAGGATAAGGAGCTCTATCGCACGATGTGTGACAGAGAGTATATGAAAAAGCATTTAAGCCCAGATAAATTGTTTTATCTGTTTAATTATCGTCAGGTCGTCGACGGGGTAGAAAAATGGTATCGTATGCATATAATTGCTGCATCCTTTACACCACAGGAAGAGGTTTCACGTGTGGTAATGGCGGTTATGGACGTAGATACGCAGGTGCGCAAGAATATTAGTCAAAAGGCTGCAATTGAGGAGGCTTTGATACAGGCAGAAAATGCCAACAGGTCGAAGAGCGCATTCCTTTCCAACATGTCCCATGATATTCGTACGCCGATGAATGCCATTATTGGCTTTACCAATCTTGCACAGTCACATATCGGAGAACAGGATGTAGTTAAGGGATATCTGGAAAAAATACATTCTGCCAGTGGGCATTTGCTGAGTCTGATTAATGATATTTTGGATATGAGCCGCATTGAAAGTGGTAAGATTCAAATTGAAGAGGATGAAACTGCGATATCAGATATTATTCGTGATGTGCAGAATATGATTCAGCCAATGGCAGAAGAGGCAAAGCAGGAATTTATCATTGAGACCAATATTGTGAATAACTTTGTATATACAGATAAGCTGCGTATCAAGCAGATATTAATCAACCTGCTGGGTAACGCAATTAAGTTTACCCCGGAGGGAGGAAAAATCTGGCTGAAGATTCAGCAGGAGCCTATTGCTCCGGAAGGATATGGAGTATATGTTTTTAAGGTAAGGGATACGGGAGTTGGTATTGCGCCGGAATTTCAGGATAAGGTATTCCAAGCCTTTGAACGCGAAAAAACATCTACGGTAAGCGGTATTCAGGGAACAGGCTTAGGGCTTGCTATTACAAAGAGTATTGTAGAGATGGCGGGCGGTAAGATTTCTGTAACGAGCGAAGTAAATGAGGGTACCGAATTTGTCGTAAAAATCGTATTCCTGCTTCAGGATGTGGAAGAAAATTATATGTCCGGTCAGGAATTAGAACAGATGCGTATTCAGGAGGAAGACTTAAAGAATAAGCAGAGGAAGGAGCTTTTTGCGGGAAGACGCGTGCTTCTTGTAGAGGATAATGATCTAAACCGTGAGATTGCAAGAGCGCTTCTTGCAGATGAAGGCTTAATCGTGGAAGAAGCGGTAAATGGTCAGATTGCATTTGATAAGGTAAGGCAGTCCAATCCGGGCGATTATGACCTGATACTTATGGATATACAGATGCCAATTATGAATGGATATGAGGCTACCAAACAGATTCGTAGTTTATCAAACAAATTTTTGGCCAATACTCCTATCGTAGCAATGACAGCAAATGCCTTTGAGGATGAGAAGAAAAGAGCATTGTCCTGCGGCATGAATGGTCATATTGCAAAGCCGATTGATGTGACCGTTTTGTTTGAGACAATTAAACAAATCATTAAATCAAATCAATAAAATTAATCAAATATAGAAAGAGAGATAGTCATGAAAAAAACAAGAATTGTGTGTACAATGGGACCAAATGCGGATAAAGAGAATGTTATGAGAGCATTGGTTAGGGAAGGAATGGATATTGCGCGTTTTAATTTTTCACATGGTACTCATGAGGAACAGATGGAACGAATGAATAAATTGAAAAAAATTCGTGAGGAAGAAGGGAAACATATAGCAATTCTTTTGGACACGAAGGGACCGGAAATCCGTACCGGTGTATTGAACGATGGAAAGAAGGTTCAACTGGTAGAAGGGGAAGAATTTATTCTTACAACAGAAGAGATTGTGGGTGATGCACACCGTGTGAGCATCACATACAAGGGGCTTGTAGAAGACGTTTTCGTCGGCGGAAAGATTCTGATTGATGATGGTTTGATTGAATTGGAGGTTGTAAACAAACAGGGCGCTGAGATTATCTGTAAGATTATTAATGGTGGAGAATTGGGTGAGAGAAAGGGTGTAAACGTACCGAATGTACCAATTCGTCTTCCTGCTATTACAGAGAAAGACATTGAGGATATCCGTTTTGGTGTAGAACAGGATATTGACTTTATTGCCGCTTCTTTTGTTCGTAACGCGGAATGTATTTTGGAAATAAAAGCACTTCTTCGCGAATGTGGTGCACCATATACACCTGTTATTGCAAAGATTGAGAATGCAGAGGGTATTAGAAATCTGGACGAAATCCTTCGTGTGGCTGACGGAATCATGGTAGCCCGCGGAGATTTGGGTGTGGAAATTCCGGCAGAGGAGGTTCCACATATCCAGAAGATGATGATTAATAAATGTAAAGACTGTTTTAAGCCGGTTATTACTGCAACACAGATGCTGGATTCCATGATTCGCAATCCGCGTCCTACACGTGCAGAGGTAACAGACGTTGCAAATGCTGTATATGATGGAACCGATGCCGTAATGCTGTCTGGCGAAACTGCGCAAGGAAAATATCCGGTAGAAGCGCTTCGTATGATGGTTCATATTTGTGAAAGTACAGAACAGCATTTGCATTATGATGCAATTCTTGGTGAGATGGCGAGTCATCGTATGAAGGATACCTCCAGCGCATTGGGATATGCAACCGTTTCTACGGCAAATAATTTGAATGCGAGATGTATCATTGCGCCATCAGGCTCTGGGGCGACAGCACGCATTTTGTCCAAGTTCCATCCAAAGACAGAGCTTATTGCAGTAAGTCCTAATGAACGAAGTCTTAGAAGAATGCAGATTTACTGGGGCGTTCGTTCTTACAAGTCTATCATGGCAAGCAGCGTAGAGGAAATCTGTGCAAATGCGATGGAAATTGCAAAGGCAAAGGCTTGCGTAGAGACAGGAGATATCGCAATTCTGACAGCAGGAATCCCTTCCCCACATTCAGGCGGATTTGATTATGGTGTAAGTAATATGATGCGTATTGTGACTGTAGACTAACAAAAATAGACGAAAAAGGAGTCATGCAAATGATGAAAAGTAAACATTTTAGAAAAGATGTAATAATTGCAAGATTAATTTTCTTATGCTTATGTGTTCTTCTGGTGGTAGGAATTGTCTGGCTCGTGTCACGATTAACAGGTTCTACAAGCCCGGGTGATTCAGAAAGTGCAAGCTCAGAAATCTCAAATACCGGAGATGTTGATTCGGAAAGTGAGTCAGAGAGTGAGTCAGAATCCGAAAGCGGGTCGGAATCTGAAAGCGAGTCAGAATCCGAAAGTGAATCTGAATCTGAGAGTGAAACAGAACAACAGAAACAGTACGTACAGGTTACTGCAAAGAATTTAAGACTTCGTGCGGAACCAAATACAAGCTGCGACACCATTACCTCTTTGGATAAGGGCGAAAAGGCAGAAGTAATAGAGTATGTAGATGGCTGGTATAAGGTTTCTTACAAAGGCTACGAGGGCTACTTGAGTGCTGACTTTGTAAAAGTAGTAGAAGAATAGACGAGGGATAAATATGAATTGGTTAATTTATGCAATTTTAGGAGTGGCTCTTGCCGGAGCCTCTCCTGTATTTGCAAAAAGCGGAATGCGTAAATCAAATGCCAATTTGGCGGCAGCCCTTCGCGGAACGGCCTTGTTTTTGGCAGCACTATTTATGGCAAGTGTAACAGGAAGTGGTGTGTCTCTGTCGCAAATTGGGCAGAGCACCTTCATTTACCTGATTTTTTCAGGAATTGCAACAGGGGCAGTTTGGGTATGTCTTCTTAGAGCCCTGCAATTAGGTGATGTCATTAAGGCAGTACCGGTGATTGAGGGAAGTATCATTATCGACCTGTTGGTTGGAATGATTTTTTTCCATGATGCAGTTACCTGGAATAAGATAATTATTCTAATCCTTTTGATTGCGGGCGTAGTGATGATGGCGCTTCGCGGTTCAGGAAAAGGTGGAAAGCGTGGCGCATGGGTTGGATATGCCCTGGCTGCCATGGTACTTACTTCTGTAACAGTTGTGTTAGACCGAATTGGAATCGAGGGCTTGAATGCTTATAGTGAGCGTTTGATTCGCTATGGAATTGCGCTTATTGTAGTTTGGGTGATTACCTTTGCAACAGGCGGTTACAAGGGACTTCGCGCGATGTCATTTTTGGATGGTGTCTATCTGATTTTATCAGGGGCAGCTATGGGCGCGGCCGGGTATTGCTTTTTCAAGGGGTATTCGCTTGGAACCGATGCTACCGTTGAAATGATTGAACAATTTGATTTGGTGGCAGCCGTGATGCTTGGCTGTGTATTTCTGAGAGAAAGAACTACGGTCCGTTCGATTTTTGGTATGATTTTTATGATGCTGGGATTTTTGCTATTGCTGATGGACATTCCGGTAATTTCTATATAATGTAAGAGGTTTTGCATGAATCACAATTTTGGAAAATTATTACGCTATGAACAAAACGGAAATGAAATAAGGCTTGAATTCGAGAAGCAGACCGCATTTTTTACTGTGGTAAGAAATGATATCGTTCGTGTTATGGTGCCTTTTTTCTGTAAGGATTGCAAATCCAAAGCGATTGAAGGAGATGTGGTTGTAGAAACCGAATATTCTGTGGTGCAAAAGGAAGACGGGCTTGTGATTGCAACGGATTGTCTGAAGGTACAGATAGCCGATGATTTTATAGTGGATTTCTACAAGGCAGATGGCTCCCTTCTTGTGGCGGATTATCGTGGAGAACGTACGATTCCAAAGAAGACAGACTGGCGAACCATCGAGATGCTAGAGGCAGAGGGGCATGATACCTCAAAGCTTACAGAGGAAGGTGTACGCTATCAAATAGTAAAACAGCTGGATGCAGGTGATGATTTCTATGGTTTGGGCGATAAGTCCGGCTTTTTGAACAAAAAGCATTACGAATATGAGAATTGGAATTCTGACCTTCCACAGGCACATAATGAGGATTTTAAAGCCTTATACAAATCCATTCCGATTTTGATGTGTCTTAAGAAGCAGGCAGCATACGGAATCTTTTTCGATAATACCTTCCGTAGCAATATCAACCTTGGAAAAGAGAATCCCCAGTATTATTTTTATACTGCAAAAGAGGGCAATCTGGATTACTATTTTATGGCGGGTGAGAATCTTAAGGATATCGTTGGATGCTATACATATCTGACCGGAACGACGCCGCTTCCACAGCTGTGGACCCTTGGATTCCAGCAATCCAGATGGGGATATGAAAATGCAGAGGATATCAATTATGTAGTAGACAATTACCGAAAGGAACAGCTTCCTTTGGATGTCATTCATTTTGATATTGATTATATGGAGCACTGCAAGGTGTTCACATGGGACGAAAGTAATTATGGAAAAAAGGGTGAGCTTTTTGCATCCTTACGCGACAGAGGGGTAAAGCCGGTTGCCATTATTGACCCGGGCACAAAGCTGGAGCAGGGGTATTTCATGCACGATGAGGGAATAGCAAATGACTATTTTGTAAAAGCTACGGATGGAACTGTGTATGTGAATGCTGTATGGCCGGGGGACTCTAACTTCCCGGACTTTGGTCGCAGTGAGGTAAGACAGTGGTGGGCAGATAAGCATCAGATACTGGTAGATATGGGCGTAGGCGGCGTATGGAATGATATGAATGAGCCGGCCAGCTTCCATGGGGAGCTTCCACAGGATGTGGTGTTTTATGATGAGGATAGAAAAACCAACCATGCAGAAATGCACAATGTCTATGGTCACCTTATGAGTCAGTCTACCTATAAGGGCTTGCGGGCACAAACCGGAAAGCGCCCATTTGTTATTACCCGTGCATGCTATGCGGGTTCCCAGAAGTATGCGACTGTTTGGACAGGCGATAACCAAAGTCTCTGGCATCACCTTCAAATGGTAATTCCGCAGCTTTGTAACCTTGGTATAAGCGGATTTGCATTTGCCGGTACGGACGTGGGTGGATTTGGTGCGGACTGTACACCGGAGCTTATGAGCAGATGGATAGAGGCAGCCTGCTTTTCGCCATTATTCCGTAATCATTCTGCAAAAGGAACGAAGCAGCAGGAGCCGTGGAGATTTGGCAAAGAGGTTGTAGACATTAGCAGAAAATATATCGAGCTTAGATATCGGTTCTTACCATATATCTATGATTTGTTTTATCAGGGGGAAACCACAGGGCTTCCGGTTATGAGACCATTGGTATTGGAATATCCGAATGACCCTAAGGTGCGTAACCTAAACAGTGAGTTTATGGTAGGAAGCCGGATGCTTGTGGCACCGGTGTTAGAGCAGGGAGCTACGAAGCGAATGGTATATCTTCCACAGGGCGTCTGGTATGATTACTGGACGGGTGAACGTGTGGAAGGAAATCAATATATTATACGAGAGGCACCAATTGATGTTTGCCCAATTTACGTAAGGGAAGGAAGTATCATTCCAACCTATGATGTAGTGCAGTTCGTTGGAGAGAAAGCGTATAAGCATCTAACACTTCTCGTTACACCGGGAAGAGGACAGTATGTTCATTTTCAGGATAACGGAGAGGATTATGCGTATAAAAATGGAGCATATAATTTGTACCGGTTTACCACAGATGAAAATGGTGAATTAGACACTGAGATGTTACATCAGGGATATCCGGTATACGAGATGATTTCCACAGAAAAAATTTAGAATGACTGCACATTTTTCAGGGACTCTTCATATTCTATAGTGATAGAACAAATGGAGAGAACCGAGTGGAAAATAAAGAAAATATGTATGACAAAACACCCTTTTATATGACCTATCCAATGCAGAATCTGTATTTGGCAGAGATGGAATATGAAAAGGATATGGAACGAATGAGGGAGCTGTATCCAAGAGAAGTGCAGCAGCTCCTTAGATTAGTGGAACAACGTTGCGATGAATTGGAAATGGAAGGAAGCCGTCTTTATGATGAGAACCCAGACCGCTTCATGTTAGACCAGGAGATATGTCGTCTGTATGAGGCATTTTTAAGAGAAAATCCTCAGTATGAGAGCATGAGACCAGAACGTCCGATGCCAATGCCAATGCCGGAGCAGGGTAGACCAATGCCGGAACAGGGCAGACCAATGCCTATGCCGGAGCAAGGCAGACCAATGCAGCCGGATATGCAACGTCCTCGCAGGTATTCCATACTGCCACCGGAAGAATTCCGTGATATCATGATGGAAGGCCCTTCGCAGTCAGACATGCAGATGCCGGAATATGGCGTAAGAGAGGATATAACTGCACAGAATCGCCGCAGCTGTGACAATCCATGGTTGTGCAATTTAATTGATGTTCTCTTCAAGGATGAAATGTATCGTCGCAGGTGCAGACATCGTAGATGCAGACGTTGGAATATGTGATTTGCTTAGCAATTCTTAAGAGTAATTTAGGTAGTGTAAGAGAGAGAGACCGATGACTAAAAAAGTGGTAAAGCCTGTGGTGCTTGCGCTGATTTTTATATGCGCATTGTTTACATTTGGTGTAACGACAAACAAAGAGAATATAGATTTGACCGCAAGCATGGAGGATGCATCCCTTCCTGTTATGTATTTTAAATACAATGATACGGTAATCAATGAGTTACATGGTTATGTACAGGAAATGGATTTGTTGTCCATGCGTGATAATGTTCTGCCAATTGGTGAGGAGCGCATGCTACAGCTGGAGCTGCATACTTATGGGAAGGATGTAGAAAACCTGTCTTATCAAATCAGAAGTCTGGATGGCTCCAGACTTCTGGTGGAAGAGGATAATGTTGAGTTTACAGTTGAGCTGGACAAGCTGGAATACAGCGTGACGCTTCCCAGCCTTTTTGAACAGGGGGAAGAGTATAACCTGGTGTTAACTGCAAGTGTAGATGGAGAGCAGATTCATTATTATACACGTTTGATGAAGGCAACCAGCTGGTATGTAGATGAGTGTCTGGAATTTGCATTGAAATTCCACGATTATACGTTCCGTGATGATGCTGCGACCTTTATTCCAAATTACATGGATCCGGCGACGGGTGACCCAACAAAGCTTAGCTATGTTGACCTGACATGTACCTTAAGACAGATTACATGGGCACAATTTTCCGGTGTGAAATTAACGGAGCCTGTAGCGTCTATTAAGGAAATTAATGGTTCTTATAATGTAATCGTGCTAAATTATGTGATGACTAATGTCAATGAGCTTAATGAGGTGGAATATTATAATGTAGAAGAGTATTATCGTTTGCGACAGACATCAACAAGAATGTATGTATTAAATTTTGAACGTACCATGAATCAGATATTCCGCGGAGAGAATAATTTTTTCCAGAGTACCTCAGGAATTCAGCTTGGAATTCGAAATGAAGACGTAGAGTACAAGGCAAACGATTCCGGAAACTATATTGCTTTTGTGCAAGAGGGCGAATTGTGGTGTTATAACAGAACCAGCAATACTATGGTTCAGGTATACAGCTTCCGTGGCCCGGAAGGCATTGATGTCCGCGAAAACTGGGACCAGCATGATATTAAAATTGTTCGTGTGGATGAGGCCGGAAGTATTGATTTCCTTGTGTATGGGTACATGAATCGTGGCATCCATGAGGGAGAAGTCGGAATTTGTGTGTATCATTTTGACGGAATTGCGCACACGGTAGAAGAAGAGATTTTTATTTCTTCTGATAAATCCTATGAAAAGCTGAAGGCGGAGCTTGGTGAGCTTATGTATGTGAATGAGCAGAAGCAGCTCTTCCTTATGGTCAATGAGGATATTTATAAAATAGAATTAACGAATTATGACGTAGAGTTAGTGGTAGAGACACAAAACGGAGAGGGATATGCTATCTCGGGAAGTGACAGATATGTGGCTTGGGTGGATGCGGATAAGCTGAATAATAGTCCACAGATTCACCTGATGGATTTGAAGTCGGGGATTAAATATGAGATTACCTCTGGAACAGATACCTATTTGAAGCCTTTGGAATTTATTGGCGAGGACTTTGTATACGGTGTTGCAGATGTTGCAAATATTAAAATGGATTCGGTTGGAAACTGGATATTCCCAATGTCTGCGATTGAAATTCTGGATACTTCGGATGATAAATTAAATGTTATTAAGACCTACACTCCAAACGGTGCGCTGATTGGAAATGTAACAGTAGACACAAAAAATATTTATGTGGAATTGGTGCAGGAAAGTGATGGCCGTTATGTGTCTGCAGGAACGGATACCATTATGAACCGTGAAACAGAAGTGGCAAACAGTGTGTATGTCAAAACCACTGTTACAGATATCAAACAAACGCAGATTGCAATTAATATGAAGACGGTTTCTTCCACAAGCAATGCGAAATTGATTACCTCAAAGCATATACTATTGTCGGAAGAAAATCGCATGGCCTTAGACATTGAGACAGAGGAAAACTCATATTATGTATATCTGAAGGGGGATGTATTATTAGCTACAACCAATGTATCAGAAGCTATTTTGTGTGCAAATCAGAACTATGGTGTAGTTGTAGACAAGAACCTGCGGTATATATACAAGCGTGCACGTAATACAAGCCAGTCCGCACTGAAAAATATCACAGTAAACGAAGCGGATGTGGAGGCCTCTTCTCTCGTAAAAAGCGTGAGTGCAATACTGGAATTTGAAGAAGCAGGACTGAGTGTAAATGAGCTGGTAAATGCAGGCCGTACTCCTTATTATATTTTGAATACAACCTTAAAAGACGCATTTGTGTTAGAATTGTCAGGCTGTGGTGTAGATGAGCTTTTGTACTATATTGATCAGGGCAATCCGGTTCTTGCAAAGACCGGAGAAAACGATGCAATTCTTCTAACGGGATATTCATCTACCCGCATATATTACTACGACCCGGACACGGGAAAGAACATGAATGCGGAGTATGAAGACCTCGAGGAAATGTTTTTCAATGGAGGAAATTATTTTATCGTTTATTTAAAATAAGCATGAATTCATTGTGAAAATGAACAATTAGTCATTGTGTTTTCTTGTTCCTTCGTGAAACTTTAACAGAAATAATTTCGTATATTGCAAAACAATCTGTTTTGGGCTATATTGTGTGTTGTATCTATTAGGCTTGGGATAAGGAGCATATTATGAGCAGAAAAAACATTATTGTTTCTAATGTGTCAGAAGGACACGATAATCCAATCGCAGAGCTCGTTCAGGTAGCATGCAGATTTGATAGTGAAATCACATTAGAAAGCAACAATCGTCGAATTAATGCAAAAAGCATTATGGGAATTATGGCTTTTAA
>CAYMYV010000035.1:0-12654 GCA_964394775.1 uncultured Lachnobacterium sp.
ATATCTATGAGTTGGCAAATGCATTCAATGCTTTCTATCATGGAACCAAGATTCTGTCAGAGGAAGACGAAAGCATCCAGAAATCCTATATTGGATTATTAAATCTTACAAAGAGCGTGTTAGAAACCTGCATTGATATGCTTGGCTTTGAAGCACCGGAACGTATGTAGGATAACAATTTTGCTCAGCGAAAAAATAAAAGAATCATAATTGATTGCGAATTGTGATATACAATGCTAAAATTAAGGAGTAAGTAAACAAACTTACTCCTTTTTATCAGCATAAATGATGCCGTTTCCATTAACGGAGAATACAAGGACAGACTGTTTTGTCTATTGTTTGGAAATTACTACGATTGAAGATGTATTATGGAAATTTATATAATAGCTATATCCATGATAGAGGATTAAATATTTATGGCTCGAGTTTGGTGAAGCTGCCAACACCAAAATATATTGTATTTTATAATGGAATCGCAAATAAAAAATCAATTTTGAGATTGAAACTATCGGATGCATTTATGCAGGAAGATGAAGAGCATGAGTTTGAATGGACTGCAACAATGATTAATCTTAACCAAGGAAAAAACGAGGAATTGCTTTCCAAATGTAAGGCGCCTTCCGATTATATGACGCTGATTAATAAGATAAGAGTCTATAAAACTGAAAAGAATAACATGAAAGAAGCTGTCAATCGTGCCGTGGATGAGTGTATAAATGAAGGTATATTGAGGGAGTTTCTTAAGAAACATCGAGGTGAGATTAGGGCAAATGTGCTAACGGAATTTAATGAAGAAGTTTTTGTAAGAGGAATTCGCGAGGAAGGTCGCCAAGAGAATCAATTAGAGAATGCGAAAAGTTTGCTGGATATTTTATCTGATGAAGAGATTGCTGCGCGTATTAAACTTCCACTGGAAACAGTACAGCGATTACGCAAAGAAAATGAATCAAAAATACAATAAACGAGGTATGCAGGAAGTGAAAATTCACTTCCTGTATTTTTTGATAGGTGGGATTTCTTTCATTGAAAGCTGTGTAAGCATTTGCTATACTAATTTTGGTAATGTATTGGGTAATATTGGGTTGTGATATAAGAATATTTTGTTTGGAGTAAGTGATGATAAAAGCAGTAATTTTTGATATGTATGAAACTCTGGTTACCCAGTTTCGCAGTCCGTTGTATTATGGGGCACATATAGCAGAGGACGCAGGAGTACCTGTGGAGGAATTTCTTCCAAGCTGGAGAGCGACGGACTATGATAGAGCTACAGGAAAAATGACTTTGGAAGATGCGATAGAGAAGCTTTTGGTTCAGCACGGGGTGTATTCAAAGGAAGTCTATACAAAAATTGTAGAAAAAAGACTTATCATACAAGCAGATTGCTTTTCTCATATGCATGAAGAAATTATTCCAATGCTTGTTGCATTAAAGGGAAAGGGAGTAAAAATAGGTCTGATTAGTAATTGCTATTCAGAAGAAGCTGCAATTATTAGAGAGAGCAAATTGTTTCCATTTTTTGATGTAGCATGCCTTTCTTATGAGCAAGGAATCACAAAGCCGAATGAAGAAATCTTTCATAGCTGTATGAATGCGCTTGGTGTGACTGCGGTGGAATGTTTATACGTGGGAGATGGTGGCAGCAATGAGCTGGAAACTGCTAGAAAGTTAGGCATGCAAGCAGGTCAAGCGGTATGGTACAGATGTCCAGAGGGAGAAGGGCGAATGACAGAGCTTCGTCCAGAGTTTGAACAGATTGAGAGTCCATTGGAGACATTAGAAAAGCTTTAGGTATAGGGAGAATCGTGTTATGTCAGGTTACATTATGGATTTTAGAAAGCTTGTGGGGCATCGCCCTTTGTTACAAGTAGGAGCGAGTGTGATTGTTGAAGATAGACAAGGCAGAATATTATTACAATTAAGATGTGATAATCATTGCTGGGGATATGCGGGCGGTTCAGGGGAACTAGATGAAGTAGTGGAAGAGGCTGCTAAAAGAGAGTTGTTTGAAGAAACTCATCAAAAAACAGCAATTTGGAATTTCGAGGTTTGTTTAAGATAATGAAGCCAGACGGAGAAATCAAATATCAAGCCATTGTCTTATGCTTTCAAGACGAGCTAGTTCCATATGAGAAGTGTGATGGAGATGAGATGGATGAAATCATGCTGTGGGATTTGAAGGAAGACATCGGCTATGTGGATGAATGTGATTTGAAGATGGTAGAGCTGTCGTGTGTATAAATTACATTTTTTTATAAAAAGATAATGACACGGAGTAACACAATATGATAAATAGAGAAGATATGCTGGAATTAACTAGACGCATGACACCAGAGCGCACATGCTTTGATAGAATCGCAGGTGCATACATAGATACGTTTGGAGAAGTAGACGAGAGCTTTAATATCCATTTTGGAAAGCTGTCCGGGTCTGAAAAGGCAAGAAATCTTGAGATAGCCAAGGCAATTCCTTTTTCTAAGACAAATGTGCAGTTGAAGGAATATGATTTCCCGATTACATGCAAAGGGAAGGATAGTATGTATCAGCTCTTGCAAGCAATACAGCAGTGCGGATTAAAAAATGATGCCTTAATGGATATCTTATATGAGCAGTTGACCGATGGATATGTGGCAGACCATGAATGTGCGATTTATGTATTCCATGGAGTATATGATATTCCTTTAAAGGGAAAGGATAAAGAAAGTCTGTGGGAATCAGAAGAGGTGTATGATTTCATTATTTGCACCATAAGTCCGATGAAGGCAGAATATGAACCGGATGCACCGGTGTTTGGCTTTTTATATCCAGCATTTTCGGATAGAAGTGCGGATAGAGAGAAAATAGATGTTTTTCATGTGAATCCAGAAGAAAAAGAGGAAGGTCTTCTGTATAAGTTATTCGGCAACGCATAAAAGACGTCTGGAAGATAGAAAGGGATACAAAAATGGGATTATTTGATTTTATTAAAAAGAAAGAGGAAGCAACAAATATTTGGGAAATTCGGGACAAAGATGAATTTGTCATGGAATTACTTGGAATGGTAGAAGAAAAATGCGATTATGGTGAGAATATGACCGCTTTAAATGAACAGGAGCGGGTTTTCTATATTGTACAACAAGTAGAAATGGAAGTGAATAATGGCGGATTTTCGCAGTTTTTCTATAACGATAGTGGAAACTTTGCAAATGAAATTGTAGCTGCTTTTGAAGAAATCTTTGCGTATCATACTGCCGGAATTTGTCGGAAGGCAGTTGATGCATTCGGTGGAGAGATTCCAGTGGATAGGGATGCAAGGGAAGAACTTATGGATGAGTTGGAATGTTCAGACGAAAGCAGATTTGATGAAATTCTAGATGAGTGCGATGAAGCATTTTATGAGTACAAGGAAGATTTGACAAAGCTATGTTATGACTATGCGATGAGGAATCGTTATTCTTTTGAAGGATAAAAGGTAATTTGGTTATGCAAAAGACAATGATTGTAAATGAAAAAGAATACTGGGATTCGTATTCCCAAAATGTTGGATATTGATATCTCCGAGGAACGAATCTTAAAGGAATACATTGACGGACCGACGATATTTGAGCTTGTGAAAAATGACGCCATGAAGGATACCTATCTAGAGCAAGTGCGTGAAATGGCAAGGCAGGTGTATGACTCAGGCTTAAATATTGACTATTTCCCAACGAATTTCATTGTGCAAAACGATTTGATCTATTATATCGATTATGAATGTAATCATTACATGGACGAGTGGAATTTTGAGAATTGGGGCATTAAGTATTGGGCGAAGACAAAAGAGTTTCTGGAGGTGTGTAATGAATAAAAAGATAGACAAAGGCTTTGAATTATTATATGCAAAATTAAGTTACCGAAGAAGATTCATCAGAACCCTGTGGCTGATTCCATGGGCGATATTAGCATTATGGTTATTAAAATGGGTTGGGGTACCAACAGTGGGGATTGTTATTGTTGGAATCATCTTGTTTGTAGTCGGATTTATACAGGCGTTTTACAATTATAGAAAGTGGAAAGAAGAACAAAGAGAAAATGGCTAACTGGAGAATGTCACAGAGCTTGTAATTAAGAAAATTTAGAGAAATGCACCTAGTATAAGGGGATAATTATGAAAGTATCATCATTTATTCATTTTGCAAAATTTGGTATTAATACGATTCTTTTCCGAAAGACGGAGCCGATTCTTGGTACGGTTATTATTACAGATAAATGCAATCTGCACTGTAAGCATTGCTCGGTGAATAATATCACCGCAATTGTGCATCCATACGAGCAGATTAAAAAGGAGATGAAACAGCTGTATGATATGGGGGTGAGAATTCTCTTTTTCTGTGGTGGAGAGACATTTCTATGGCAGGATGGAGACAAAACGTTACGTGATTTGGTAATTGAGGCAAAGGAAATGGGCTTTTTGATTGTCAATGTGGTAACCAACGGAACCTTCCCAATTGATTTGCCGGAAGCAGATTTGATTTTGCTTAGCTTAGATGGGGATAAAGAACGCCACAACATCATTCGTGGAGATACTTACGATACCATCATGGAAAATATCAAAAATGCAACAGCCAGCAACATTTGCTTTTATATGGCAATAAACCAGATTAACAAGGATACAGTGCGTGAGGTTTGTGAAAAGGCACGAGACACAAAGAATGTAAAAGCGGTGTCCTTCAACTTCCATACACCATATCCAGATACCAAGGAATTGGCGTTATCTAAGGAAGAGAAGGCAAAATGCTGTGATGTAATTACACAGATGATGAAGGAGGGGGCACCGATTTTTAATCTTAAGAGTGCCTTTCCTTATCTTATCAATAACAATTTTCCGACACCATGTCATCAGTGTGTGGTAATAGAAAATGGCAAGGTGAGCACCTGTGGAAGGTGTATAGATGTGCCAGGTCTGTGTGAGAAGTGTGGTTATTTCTTTGTGGCAGAGTACACACTTTTATTTAAGGGGAATATCAGGATTATTTTTGAAATGTTAATGACGTATTTAAAATACATATAGACGAATTGCAATTTAGAGGAATTACAATTTACACGAATCACAATTTAGAGGAATCACAATTTAGAAAAATCACAATTTAGAGGAACGACAAGAGGAGCTTTATGAGTGTAATTACTAGTTTAACCAGAATGTGGCTGACTCGTTCGATAAAACCATTTACCTTCAAAAATGAATACGATAATCAGCTTTCATACGAAGAAACGCAGAAGCTTGGTCTATATGTACATATCCCATTTTGCAAAAGCATTTGCAGCTTTTGTCCGTATTGTAAGGTGACTTACAAGGAAGACGTATGCAATCGTTATCTGGAGGCATTAAAGCAGGAAATTCATCTTGTTGGAAGTCAGTATCAGAGGGATAAGCAACAGGGGAAAAAGCAGGTGACAAGTCTCTATTTTGGTGGAGGAACACCAGCACTTGTAGCACCACGCATCAAAGAGATTGTGGATACCATAAGAGAGTATTTTGATATTACAGAAGGAGTTGGAATCGAGCTTCATCCGGATAATGTGATAGTTCCAGTGCTACAGACATTAAAAGAAGCTGGAGTGACTAAGATTAGTATTGGAATTCAGTCCTTTCAGGAAAAATATCAGGATATTTTAGGTCGTAAGGCAGTGGACGTAAAGATGATGGCGCAGGCGTTAGCGGAGGTGCCATTTGAAACAGTGTCTATGGATTTCATTTTTGCATTACCGGAGCAAGCCTATGAGGACTTGAAGCAGGATATTGATATGGCATTCGAGAGTGGTGCGAATCATATTGCGATTTACCCGTTTATTGATTTTACATTTACCACAAGTAAGGTTCCTGTGATGCCCAAAAAAGAAAAACGAGCTTTATTGGACGCGATTACGAGATATTGTCAGGAAAAAGGGTATGTGCGCAACTCCATTTGGACATTTTCCAGCGGCAAAAATGCTGCTTATTCTTCCATGACGAGGGAGAACTTCCTAGGCTTTGGGTGTTCAGCAACAACATTATTAAAGGAGCAGTTTAAAATCAATACCTTTTCTGTAGAAGAGTATTGTAAGAGAATTGATGAAAAGCAGCTTCCAACGTCGCTTACGATTCGCTTTTCGCTACGACAGAGAATGGTGTATTTTTTATTCTGGACAGCATATAGTACAAGAGTGGACGCGAGGGATTTTGAGCGATTTTTCGGCATTCCTCTTAAGAAAATGTATGGCTTTGAATTGTGGCTGGCAAAGCTGCTTGGTTATGTTACAGAAGAGAATGGTATATACAGCATGACTCTAAAAGGCGCATTCTATTATCATTATTATGAGAATTTCTATACACTTTCTTATATTGATAAGATGTGGGGAATTATGCGAAAGGAAGCCTTTCCGGAGGAAATCCTGCTATAATAAACACATCATCATGGTATATCGCAGAAACTGCCACCGCTTTGGATGTAGAAATGACTCCCCGCTGTTCAGATATAAACTGAAATAGCGGGGAGTTGGTATGGGATAAAAAATTATGAAGCAATCTTATAATGTAGCACCAAAGTCAGATACGATAACCTGTCCTGTGATAGCTCTTGATTCATCACTTGCAAGGAAAAGCAAGATGTTAGCAACGTCTTCCGGCATACAGATAGGTACAGATAAGTTCATGTGTTTTCTCATCTGACCAAACATATCCTGATTCAATGTTGCAGGGTCTGTTTTTGCCATTGGAGTAGCAATAGAGCTTGGGTTTACAGAGTTACAACGAATGCCGGTTCCGGCAAAACGCATAGCAGTGTGTTTGGTTAATCCGATAACAGCAGCTTTACTTGTAACGTATGCAGCGCCACCTGTACCAAACTGTCCGGCAACAGAGTCAAGGTTGATGATAGAACCGGCATTATTTTTCTGCATTTCTCTAACAGCAGCTCTTGTGCAGTAGAGAGTTCCTTTTGTATTGATGCCAAGTACCCATTCAAGGTCTTCATCTTCACAACAATCAATTGGCTTAAGGCCTGCTTCAAGAACACCGGCGTTATTAACCAATACATCAATTTTTCCAAATGCTTCTACAGTTTTTGCAATAAGGTTTTCTGCGTCTTCTACCTTAGATACGTCAGTTTGTACAATCAAAACTTCGCCACCATTGGCTTTGATTTCTTCAGCAACCTCTTCAAGCTGTGGAAGACGACGAGCGCAGATAACAACCTTTGCTCCTTCTTTTGCAAATAATTTTGCAGTAGCAGCTCCTACACCAGAGTTGCTTCCGGTGATAACAGCAACCTTTCCATCTAAACGTCCCATAAATAATGTCTCCTTTATGTGTGTTAAATTTTTGTCAATCGATAAATTCATTATAAAACACTGTTTTTATTAAGTCAATGATAATCATGGAATATAGGTGTTTTTTCTTGTATAATTATGTTATGATAATTTCAAAGCATAAGAAGTATGGAATGCAAAGAAATATCGTAAGGAGTATATAGACATGGTAGAGCAGGATTATATAACAAGACAGATTCGTGAGATTGCCCGTGTTTTGGCAAAAATATTATTTAATGTAGATTCGGAAACGGTGATAGAAGATATAGAGGACCGTTTGGAAGAAAATGAAATATGGAAAGAATTACAGTACATGATTGATGAAGGAAACATCAATGACGCAGAAAATTATTTGGATGATTTGCTGAGCGAGGGTGATACGGAAAGCGTACAGATTGCATTGCTGTTTTATTCTTATTTAAACGAGAAGTCCGAGGACTTTTTGGAAGGAAACGGTTTTAGCAAGGAGGAGGTTAAGCTGGGAATGGAAAATGTGGCGGAAGGCTTAGGATTAAATGGATTAACAGACATTTTCTAAGTGGAGTTTAAGATTTTCTCTCAACCAGTCATAAAATCTAAGACAAGTCATATATATAAGTCATAGGTAAGTGCCTATGGCTTATTTTATTTGTGTTTTGTGAAATATGATGTAAAAAGGTCAATGACGGTGGAAAAGGGAGGCGAGATATGCAGGAAGAGGTTATAAACATATTTCCGACAGCAATCAGAGATACCATGAGACAACTAAAATGGGATGGCTTAGAAGAGCTTCGCATACGAATCGGATGGCCAATAGAGCTTATATATGATAGTCAAAGCAAATGGCTGAAACATATTGTAGACAGGAATGCCCTGGATGAGATGATAAATTACATAACAGGTTATTCGGTTTATGCGATGGAAGAAGAACTAAAGCAGGGATATATCACGCTATCAGGAGGACATCGTATTGGGGTGACAGGACATGCCACCTATGATAGTGGGGGAAAATACGGTCAAGAAAAGGTGACCAATATCACAGATATTGGAGGTTTAAATATTCGAATCGCTCATGAGAAAAAGGGGTGTGCAAAGGACATTGTTCCACATTTAAGAAAAGGACAAAGTATCTACAATACAATTTTTTTTGCGGCGCCCGGAGTTGGAAAAACAACCTATTTACGAGATGCAATTCGAATTCTGTCAACAGGGGATGAGAAGAATCCCGGCATCAAATGCTGTGTGGTAGATGAGCGTTCAGAAATTGCTGCATGTCGAATGGGCAAGCCGCAGAATGACCTTGGAGTCCGTTGCGATGTGCTGGATGGATGTCCAAAGGACATGGGAATGCGAATGGTGCTTCGAACCATGTCGCCACAGGTGATTGCAGTAGACGAGCTGGGAAAAGAAATAGAATTTCTAATCCTGGAAAGTATGCGCTGCTCCGGGGTAAATGTACTTGGAACCATGCATGCAGGAGGAATCAGGGAATTATGTAACAATCCCATCATGAGAGAATGTATGGCAAAATGTATTATCGAGCGATATGTTGAGCTGATTCGTTTGTCAAATGGTTCCAGAAGCTTTCGGATTTATGATGAGCAAGGGAGACTATTATGTGGAAAGCAATCGGGATGATGTGTCTGTTTGGCGGGATTGTAAGCTTTTTATACGATTGGGTATTAAGGCAAAAGATGCGTCACAATCGATTAGAGGAATTCATTATTTTTCTACAGAAATCCAGCTTTGCAATGGAAGAGGAGAAGGTTCGCATTATTGATTATTTTGAAAGCTACCGAAGCAGGGATTGCGTTTTAGAAGAAACATTAAAGGAAATTGCTAATAGATTAAAGAAAAATATATACCCAAACGGGCAGATGGTTTGGGAAGAGGTCTTTGGGGAGAAAAAAGAAAAGTGGAATTATGACGAAGAAATCTTATCTCTGATTCTCGCAGCCGGAAACGGGTTTTTTGGGAAAAGGAGAAGTGAAAATCTATGCTTCTTAAGAAAAAGTATACAGCAGCTGGAAATGCAAAGAGATAAGCAAAGGGAAAAGGATGCGCAGGAGAGAAAGGTGTGGATTCCAGTGGGGATGCTTAGTGGGATTATGCTGATGATAATTTTGATTTAGATATATGTGAGGAACGGCATGGAAGTAACAATTATTTTTAAAATAGCGGCAGTAGGCATTATCGTAACCATTCTGGGACAAGTACTAAAGCATAGCGGGAGAGAGGAGCAGGCATTTCTACTTAGCCTGGCGGGGCTCATTATCGTATTGTTTTGGGTTGTGCCATATATTGGAGAGCTATTCGAAACAATGGAAGCGCTATTTATGATGTAAGGGGGGATTGCTATTTTTAAAATTGGTTTATTTGGGGTTGTAGCAGCCGTCCTTGCAACGTTATTAAAAAAGGAACGTTCCGAAATATCTGTTTTAATTGGGATTTCTACCGGAATAGTTATCTTTTTTTATGTGTTGTCTCAGATTTCTGTTGTAATTGAGTTCATATCTCAAATGATAGAGATGGTTGCGATGGAAGAAACCTATTATATACAGCTTCTGAAAATGCTTGGAATCGCTTATGTGGCAGAGTTCTCATCCGCCATTTGTAAGGATGCGGGACATCAGTCAATAGCCGGAATGATTGAACTGTTTGCAAAGCTGTCGATTGTAGTATTAAGCATTCCGGGACTTATGTTTTTGGTGGAAACCTTGGAGCAGTTTGTATGAGTGAATATAATTTAGAGGAAGTAGACGGCTATTTAAAGGACATTACAGACGCCTTGGATTTTAGTGCCATAGAGGAATTTTTTTATGGTCATATGAGAACGCAGGTCACCTTTGAAGAACTCGTAACAAAGGTGGCAAAGGAAGGACTTAGTGCACTCGATGCAAAAAATATTACAACCATGGTATTTGATTCCGTACTGTATGAATTATCCATGGCACGACCAATGTTTCTAAAAATGCTATGTTTTTCCTTGTTGTTTTCTGTGATACATAGATTTTTGGTTACAAAAAACAAATATATATCAGATATTGGATTTCTGTTAATATACTCCACATTGCTGGTTCTGCTGATGCAGTCCTTTTTAATGGTTAGGGATATTGCATTAGAGGGGATTGATACATTACTTACTTTTTTAAATGCGCTGATTCCAACCTATGCCGTAACGATGGTGGTGTCCGGACATGGGGTATCCGGTGCAATGCTGTATGAAGTGGCGTTTATGGTTGTGTATCTGGTTGAATGGATTATGAAAGTAATATTAAGTCCATTGGTGCATATTTTTATATTAGTACTGTTTTTAAATCATCTGTTTGATGAGGACAAATTATCGAAGCTGGCGCAATTTATGGAGCGTGGAATACAACTGGTTTTAAAAACAGCATTTGGTGCCGTTGCAGGCCTGGGTATGATTCAATCCATGCTAACTCCGGTAAAGGACCAACTGACAGGGAATACCGTTTTGTCCGGCTTGTCCGCAATTCCCGGTGTGGGGAACACCATTGGTGCAGCGGGTGAGATTCTTTTAAGCTGTGGAATGCTGATTAAAAATAGTGTTGGTGCAGTAGGATTAATAATCTTATTTCTTTTGACAATTGTGCCGGTGATACAGATTGGATTTTTTGCCATTATGTATCATTTGCTTTCGATTGTACTTCAGCCAATTGCAGACCGTCGGATAACAGAATGTGTTTCCGGCGTAGCAAGAGGGTGTAACCTGTACTTAAAGATGATTTTATATACGATGATGTTATTTTTTGTTTTATTTTCCATTGTCAGTGTTGCAACGAGTGTGGGGACATAGGAATCGTTATGTTAGATTTTTTGAAAAAATATTATGTGTTTATGTTGATTCTAATGGTGATGTCTTATCTGGTTCCAAAAGAGGAATATAAAGTGTATATTCAGTTTTTTATTGGAATCTTTATTATCGTATTATTATTGGAGCCGGTGCTTGAAATATTGACCATGCAGGAACCAACACTAATCTATGAGGTATTTGATGAAATAAATGAAAAAATTGAGGAGGTATCGTTTGAACATTTCTTTTTTGAAGGAGAAGGGCAATAAATATATTGTTTTTATCCTACTGGGACTACTGGTGCTGGTACTGGCGATTCCGGGTGGCAGCTTGGACAGCTCTACGGAAAGTGCCGCTTCAGCGTCGGTACAGGAAAGTGATTTGGAGGCGCAGCTTACGAGGGTGCTCTCTTCTATGGAAGGTGTTGGTGCTGTAGAGGTCATGATTACAATGGAAAGTGAGCAAAGCAGCCTGTTTGGAACAGAAACGGATAATGGAAAGGTGTGTGGTGTTGTAGTGGTGGCACAGGGGGCTGGAAATGCTGTTGTAGAGACAAGAATTTCAGATGCAGTTAAGGCATTATTCTCAATAGATGCGCATAAAATAAGTATCGTAAAGATGAAATCACAGGAGGAAGACAAGTGAAAACAAAAATTCATAAAAACCAGGTTGTAATCGCAACACTTGCAGTATTAATTGCGATTGCAGGGTACATAAGCGTAGATAAATCTGATTTTAATCTGGAGAATCAGGATGAGGAAGTAAATGCGGACGGAAATGTGGCTGAAGCAGACACCACAAGCTGGGATGAACTGGTATGGGGAGAAGAAAACACAGAGATTATTTCGGATGAAGATGTAGAATTAAATCCTGGGGAATCCTTATTAACCGGAACAATTATTAATGCAACGGATTATGCTGCATCCGTAAAATTGAATCGTGAGCAGATTCGTGCGCAGAATAAAGAGACACTTCTTGAAATCATTGATAATGAGCAGTTATCAGAGGATGCAAAGAGTGAAGCAGTGGATAAAATGGTAGAAATGACATCCTGGGCAGAAAAAGAGGCTGATGCAGAAATGCTTCTGGAGGCAAAGGGCTTTACAAATGTTGTAGTAAGCATTAGTGATGAATACTGCGATGTGGTTCTTGATATGGGAGAAGTGACGGATGCAAAAAGAGCACAGGTGGAAGATATCGTAAAACGTAAAACCGGTGTTTCAGCAGACAAGATAATTATTACGCCAATTGATGTAGATGGAAATTAAAAGAATTTCGTTGAAAAGAAGAGAAAACTGGGGTATACTATCTAGCGGTGCTTTTGGATAGAATATAGTTCAATTAATATATTGGAGGAATTTTAAGTGAGCAACTTAAGAAAAGAAATAGAAAAAAGGCGTACCTTTGCCATCATTTCACATCCTGATGCAGGAAAGACAACGTTAACAGAAAAGTTTCTTTTGTATGGTGGTGCAATTAATCTTGCCGGTTCCGTAAAGGGAAAAGCAACTGCACGTCATGCAGTGTCTGACTGGATGGAAATTGAAAAACAAAGAGGT
>CAYMYV010000036.1:0-5318 GCA_964394775.1 uncultured Lachnobacterium sp.
ATGCGACAGCATATGATACAGGGAACCACTCTTATGCGCAACCTCAAAGCAAATACTAATGCGATTTGCCTCCCTAGCACAGATTTTCTTCGCATTCACCGTTTTATTGGTTACAATAATAAAACGTGTTGCATTATTCTCTGAGTTGGAGATGTTTTCGTCCAATATCTTAAGCCCATAAATCTGTGCTGTCAACTGGCTTGCAATTGCTGCCTGATGAATATCGCCGTCATCTCTTACCTTCATTGCTGCCATTGCGGTATTCTTCATACTGATTTTTTCCCACTCGGAATGCTCATATAGATACTCTCCACACTGCATCAATGCCTGTGGATGAGAATACACACTTGAAACATCACTAAGTGTCGCCTCTGGAAGTCCCATAAGCGCATGTCGAATATGAATAATCTGCTCTCCCACAATATAATTATCATATTCTACCAAAAGGTCATAGTTTTCTGAAACAATACCTGCGGAAGAATTCTCAATTGGCAGTACCGCAAAATCCGCCTGACCGCTCTTAATTGCTTCCATCGCATCCTTCCATGTATCCACATGAAAGCTATCGCACTGTTCTCCAAAATATTCTGTCATAGCCTGCTGGCTATAGGCACCTTCAACACCCTGAAATACAATCTTGGCATTTACAGGTACAAGCTCCTCTACTGCTTCAAAGGCAGGTGCCTCTATAATTCCACTTTCGTTTAATAACTGATACTGCTTCTTACGGCTAACTGCCATAATCTGTTCAAACAATTCCTGAATACCGACTCTGGTAAAATCAGAAGATGCTTTCGCTGACAAATTCTGTAGCTTGCTAATCTCACGCTCTTTATCAAACACCTTTTTGCCGGTTGCAATTTTAAAACGGGCCACGCCTTCTGCAATCTTCATTCGCTGTTCATAAAGCTCGACGATTTGATTATCAATCTTATCAATCTCATCTCTTAGTTTTAATAAATCTTCCATATCTGTCACCTTTCGTTTTTCCATAAAAAAATAATAGTACAAAGTGTTCACAAAGGCAAGCAAACCTTGAAAGATATTCCATTTATTAGTATAATTTGTATAGGAGGAATGCGTATGAGAAAATATATCAAACCACTTATTCTGCTTAGTATCCTGCTTGTTGTGGCAGTAGTCGTTCATTTTTTGACTGATGAAAAAGTAAAATTTAATGATGGATATGTCAATGGCAATACCGCCGGCAATCTGTATAATGGCGGTATGGTTTGCGAACACAATGGAACCATCTTTTTCTCTAATCCTAATGATGGGAACAAGCTCTATTCCATGGATTTAGATGGTCAGAACTTAAAGAAATTAAGCAATGATGTAGCAAACTATATTAATGCCGACGACAATTATGTCTATTATGTGCGAAATAATGTGGGCGAAAATTTAGACTTTGACTTTTTTGCCTTCTATCGAAATGCACTATGTAGAATTCCAAGAGATGGTGGCTCTGCTGAGATTCTCGATACCGATCCATGCAATTACGCAACCCTGATTGGAAATTATATCTACTATCTCCATTATGATACAGAAGAGGCATCTACACTCTATAAGGTAAAGATTGATGGAACAGACAGACAACAGCTTCGAAAGGAGGCTATCTTTACCTGTTCTACGGAGGGACAATATTTCTACTATAATGGACTAAACACTTCTGGCTCCGTGTATCGATTTGACACTGCAAGTGATAGCTCCTATGCTATCTATGATGGAAATTGCTATAAGCCAACGGTAAGCCAGAATGGCACTGATATTTACTATATTGATGGTGACAGAAATAATTCTCTCGTGCATGTTAATACAAGCACCAACTCCTTTACTGTTGTTACTGAAGATAGCATTGATGCATACAATGTATCCGGCGATTATGTATATTACCAGAAATACTCTTCCGAAGGCTCCGGTTTCTGTGTAATCAAAACAGACGGCACCGGGTATCAGATGATTAAAGAGGGTGATTTCAAAAACATCTGTGTAACCACCTCCTATGTATTTTTCACAGATTACCATACCGGAGATGCATACTATATTCTTCGTAGTAATCCTGGTGATGTAATGAAGTTTAATCCAGGGGTCATAAAATAATCAGAAATCAGCTCCTGTTTGGCTACATACCAAATAAAAGCGTATTCAAAACCTCTTACATGCAGACATGTACGGTTTTAAATACGCTTTTACTTTTCTAACTAGCTAAAATCAAACAATGACAACTGATTAGAATCCGGCAAATCACCCAGCAGCCCCAGGTCACTCATTAATTCTACAATTGTCTTAGATACCTTCGTACGTTCTCTAAAGTCATCCTTTGATAAAAATGGCCCATCCTTTGCAGCCTCTGCAATCGCAATTGCTGCATTATCCCCCAATCCTTCAATCGAATTAAAGGATGGCATAAGCTTTCCATCAATAATCTGGAAGCGATGTGGCTCTGCACGATAAAGGTCAATCGGCATAAACTCAAAGCCACGGGCGTACATTTCCTGGACGATACGTCCATCTCTTAGGATATCCTGCTCTTTATTGGATATGGTATCCTTATTTTTCTTCAAATCCTTGAGATGACGTTCCAGGCGTTCTTTTCCCAGACACATTATTTCATAACTGAAGCCTGTCGCACGAACGGAAAAATAGGATGCATAATAAGCCAATGGATAGAACACTTTACAGTATGCGATTCGCCAGCCCATCATAACATACGCAGCAGCATGTGCCTTCGGGAACATGTATTTAATCTTCTCACAGGACCATATGTACCAATCCGGAACTCCATGGTCTATCATATCCTGCTTCCACTCCGGCCATTTATCCGCTTTTCCTTTTGCTACAACGCCCTTACGAACGGCCTCCATAATTTTAAAAGCAGTATCCGGTTGAAGCCCTTTGTTAATGAGGTAAGTCATAATATCATCTCGGGTACAGATACAGGTCGAAATGGTTGCCGTTCCATTTTGAATCAGGGTCTGGGCATTTCCCAGCCATACGTCTGTACCATGCGAAAGTCCCGCAATATTTACCAGGTCAATAAACTGAGTAGGCTTTGCTTCTTCTACAAGACCAATCGCAAAATCTGTACCAAACTCAGGAATTCCCAATGCCCCAAGCTTTGTTCCGCCAATGTCATCCGGGGTAATTCCCAGAGCCCTTGTGCTTTCAAACAAAGACATAACCGCCTTGTCATCCAATGGGATTGTCGTAGGGTCTAAGCCTGTCAAATCCTGAAGCATACGAATCATGGTAGGGTCTACATGTCCTAAGATATCCAGCTTCAAGAGGTTATGGTCAATCGAGTGATAATCAAAATGGGTAGTAATAATATCTACGCTCATATCATTCGCAGGATGCTGTATTGGGGTAAAGGTATTGATATTTTCTCCCATCGGAAGAACGATAATACCACCCGGATGCTGTCCTGTTGTACGGTGAATTCCGGTACAGCCTTCTGCAATACGCTCAATTTCGCATCGACGCTTCTTGATTCCACGTTCTTCATAGTAATTCTTTACATAGCCATATGCAGTTTTGTCTGCCAGGGTACCTACGGTTCCTGCTTTAAAGGTCTGTCCCTCGCCAAAAATTACTTCTGTATATTTATGCGCTTTACTCTGATATTCATTGGAAAAGTTCAAGTCGATATCCGGCTCTTTATCTCCTTTAAATCCGAGGAAGGTTTCAAATGGAATATCAAAGCCTTCTTTGTTAAGCGGACGTCCACAATTTGGACAAATCGCATCCGGCATATCACAGCCGCATCGTCCGGCATAGGATTTTACCACATCAGAGTCAAAATCTACATATTTACACTCTTCACAGAGGTAATGCGCCTGCAATGGGTTTACCTCTGTAATACCTGCCATTGTTGCTACGAAGGAGCTTCCAACGGAGCCTCGGGAGCCTACCAGATATCCATCCTCGTTGGATTTCCACACCAGCTTCTGTGCAATAATGTACATTACGGCATATCCATTGGAAATAATGGAATTTAACTCTCTTTCCAAACGGGCATGTACAATCTCCGGAAGTGGATTTCCATACATCTTATATGCCTTGTTATAACAAATATCACGAAGCATCTGGTCAGAATTCTCAATAACAGGCGGACACTTATCTGGGCGAACAGGACTAATCCGTTCACACATGTCAGCTATTTTGTTAGTATTGGTAATAACCACTTCCTCTGCCTTTGAGCTTCCCAAATAAGCAAACTCAGCCAACATCTCCTCTGTTGTTCGCAAATATAAAGGCGCTTGGTCATCTGCATCATCAAAGCCTTTTCCAGCCATAATGATACGACGATACACTTCATCCTCCGGATCAAGAAAATGTACATCACAGGTGGCAACTACCAGCTTATTAAAGTCCTCTCCAAGCTTTACAATCCTTCGATTGATTTCCATGATGTCTTCTTCTGTTTCCACCGGAGAATCCTCATCACGAAGCATGAACGCATTATTTCCAAGAGGCTGAATCTCTAAATAGTCATAGAAATCTACAATTCGAGAAATCTCCTCCTCCGGTCTTCCGTTTAAAATCGCACGATATAATTCTCCCGCTTCACAGGCAGAGCCCAGCAGAAGACCATCACGATATTTGATAAACTCTGATTTTGGAATACGTGGTCTCCTATGAAAATAAGTAATATGTGATAGAGATACCAGGTTGTATAAATTGGTTCTGCCCTGATCACAGGTTGCCAGAATAATTGCATGATAGGTAGGCAGCTTCATAATATTTTCTACAGAAGAGGTTCCAACCTCATTCACCTGGTCCAGATTCTCTAATCCACGCTCACGAAGCATCGGGATAAATTTCACAAATATTTCGGCAGTACATGCTGCATCATCTACCGCACGATGATGATTATCTAATGGGATCCCCACTGCTTTTGCAACCGTATCTAATTTGAATCGGTTAAGTGCCGGCAGTAAGAAACGCGCCATTGCAACAGTATCAACAACTGTTGGCGCAAACTCCGTTCCTAAATTCAACGCATTTTTCTTGATAAAGCTCATATCAAAATCTGCATTATGAGCAACCATAATGCAGCCCTCACAAAAGCTTAAAAATTGTGGCAAAGCCTCATCAATTGTTGGAGCGTTCATCACCATATCATCATTGATATGCGTCAGTTCTTCAATTCGAAACGGAATTGGAACCTGCGGATTAACAAATGTGGAAAAACGGTCTATTATTTTCCCATTATCCACTTTCACAGCACCGATTTCTATAATCTTATTTACCTCCGGACTAAATCCGGTAGTTTCAATATCAAATACAACGAAGGAATCGTCTAAGGACTGTCCTTT
>CAYMYV010000036.1:5418-12507 GCA_964394775.1 uncultured Lachnobacterium sp.
ACGAAGGAATCGTCTAAGGACTGTCCTTTGCTGTCAGTAACTATACCCTTTAAGTCGTCTACGAGATAGGCCTCTACTCCATAAATAATCTTGATATCATCCGGCCCTTTGATGGCATGACCAGCCTCTGGAAACGCTTGCACATCACCATGGTCTGTAATTGCAATTGCCTTGTGCCCCCACTTTCTGGCTCTTGCAATGATGTCTTCCGCATCTGATACACCATCCATGTCGCTCATCTTGGTATGACAATGAAGCTCTACTCGCTTTTCCGGGCTTAAATCCATACGGACAGAGGTAAAATCAGGAATTTTCTTGATTCCCACGATAGAACCAATCGTAAGGTCACTATCAAATTTATCAATAGTGGCAACACCCTTTACCTTGATATAATTTCCCGGCTTTATTCCAGCGGTTAATGCCGGAACATCTTCATTTTTTGCAAAGGCCTTTAGTACAATCGTATCTGTATAATCGGTTACAGAAAAAATAACGATTGTTTTTTCATTACGGATTTCACGGGTCTCTAGCGTAAGAACCTTACCACGAATTACAACCTCACCGATTGGGCCATCAATTTTCTCAATTTCTATTGGCTCTTCTTCAAAATCACGGCCATACAATACGTCCGGATTATCGGATTTCTTACTTCCCGGCTCGTATTTCTTACGAAATTCTCCCTTCTTCTCGAAGCCTCTATTTTTTTCAAAGCCTCTATTTTTCTCAGAGCCACCTGCTTTCTGTGCTACCGGCTTCTTTGTCGCTTCCACTGGCTTTCGTTGTGAAGTATCTGCTACGTCTGTACCTTCTTTGGCCTGCTTAGCAACTGCACCATCCTCTGAAAGAAGCAAACCGTCCTCATCTGCCACCTGATGGTCTGCATCACCTTTCCCCATATTGGTACGGGCTACAATCGCCTTCACCTCTTGACGAATCTGTTCGCTGGCATTCTTGCGATATTTACTCTCCTGTGGCTGACGATACTCGACTGTAATCGCCAAATCCATTCCGCAACGCTCGCAGATGACCTTCTCTAAGAACTCTACAATCTCAGTTCCCCGAGTCTTTGCAATGATAGTATCATCCAAGATTAACGTCATCTTGCTTGGGGTCTCAAATTTCATATCCGCTGTTCGCAGCAGATTATATTCTAAAATGCTATAGGCATTCAATTCATCTAAAATACTTTCCTTATATACCTGCATTAAGGCTTGCGCATTATACTGCTCGGACAATTGATAGCTTTCAAATATTTTAATCGTAATGTCTTTGTCTGAAAAAAGCTGTTTCTTAATCTCCTGTTCCAAGTACCATATTTTCTTTTTTTCTATCAGTCTTTCTGCATGCAAATAAATGCGAATATGACTTTTATCATGATTCGCACTTACTTTAGTTACCTCTGCTTTTTCTAAAAGACCTTTAAGTCCCTGCTCTACCTCTAAGGTAGGAAATACTTCCAGAAATGTCTTTGACATTTAATTTCTCCAATTTTCAAGCTCGTATCTTAATGCATCCAGAAGCTGTTCCTCTGGAACCTTTTTATATATTTCACCCTTTTTGATGATTAAGCCTTCGCCAATACCACCCGCAACGCCAAGGTCTGCTTCCTTTGCCTCGCCAGGTCCATTTACCACACAGCCCATAACGGCCACCTTAATGTCCAGCGGATATTCTGCCACCATAGTTTCCACCTGATTAGCCAGACCGATTAAATCAATCTGTGTTCTGCCACAGGTAGGACATGATACAACTTCAATTCCACCCTTTCGAAGTCCGAGTGTTCTTAAAATCAGTTTAGCAGATTTGATTTCTTCTACCGGGTCACCGGTGAGAGATACTCGAATGGTATCACCGATTCCCTGATTTAAAATTAATCCAAGTCCAATCGCAGATTTGATATTTCCGCTAATAATAGTACCTGCTTCTGTAATACCTACATGAAGTGGATGATTGGTCTGTGTTGCAATCAATTCATGTGTTTTTACACACATTAATACATCGGACGATTTGATGCTGACAACCAAATTGTCATAGCCCATATCTTCGATAATTTTCACCTTATCTAAAGCACTTTCTACAATGCCTTCCGCAGTAACGCCATGGTATTTTTCCACCAGATGCTTTTCTAAGGAACCACTATTTACACCAACACGAATTGGGATATTACGTTCCTTTGCAACATCTACAACGGCTTTTACCCGGTCTACACTACCAATATTTCCCGGATTAATACGAATCTTATCTGCACCATTTTCCATAGCAGCGATTGCTAATTTATAATCAAAATGGATATCCGCAACCAGCGGAATCTCTATCTGTTTCTTAATTTCAGACAAAGCTAATGCCGCCTCCATAGTTGGAACTGCGCAGCGAATGATATCACAGCCGGCCTTTGTAAGCTTCTGAATCTGGGCTACGGTTGCTGCCACATCCTCTGTCTTTGTATTCGTCATGGATTGGATGAGAATCGGATTCCCTCCACCGATTACACGATTTCCAATTCGAACTTCTTTTGTCATTCTCTTATCCATCTCTTGCCTCCCTGCCTATCTCTTTCGGAAAGGTGATATTACATAAAAATCTTACGAATATCATTAAACATTACAATAAACATCAATGCAAACAAAAGGATAATTCCTATCAAATGAACGATACCCTCTTTATTTTGGTCAATTGGTTTTCTTCGAATTGCTTCAATAATTAAGAAAACAAGTCTTCCACCATCCAATGCCGGAATTGGTAAAAGGTTCATAACACCAAGGTTTGCAGACAGCATAATGGTCCAGTTTAACATATTTAAGAATGCGTAATAGTAGCCATCGTTCTGAACAGATTCCTCATATACCTGTCCCATGTTCTGCACGATTCCTACCGGGCCGCTTAAATCATTGACAGATACCCCACCGGTAAATATCATGCCTACGCTTTGAATGGTCACATCAATATAATATCCAAGCTCACAAAAGGCATAATATAACGTATCTATTATTCCAACTCGCTCTCGCGCACTAGAAGAGATAAATCCATATAAATAACGTCCCTCTTCTTCGTCATATTTTGGAGTCAGGATCGTTGTATATTCCTGTCCATCTCTCTCATATACGATTTCCACTGTCTCTCCGGCATGAAATGTTGCATAGACGCTTACTTCTTTATAGAAATTAATATTTTTTCCACCCATTTTCACAATGGTATCACCGCCCTCAAGTCCGGCTTCCTGTGCAGCATAACCATCTATAACATCCGTAAGAATCGGTTTGTCCACACCAACACACGCAATGAGTACAATAGAAAAAACAAATGCCATAATAAAGTTAAAGATTGGTCCCGCTGCGACTACACTGATTCTTGCCCATACACTCTTCTTGTTAAAGGCGCGTTCATCGTCGGATTCCTCATCCTCACCCTCCATCATACAAGCTCCGCCAAACGGAAGCAGCTTTAAGGAATATTTTGTCTCACCCTTGGTAAATCCCAAAATGGTTGGTCCTAAACCAAGCGAAAATTCATTGACACGAATTCCGTTGGCCTTTGCCAGGGAAAAATGTCCCAATTCGTGAAATAAAATAAGTAAACTAAAAATCAAAATTGCTATTACTATATTCAAATTACCACCTACTACTTATGAACTCATAAGCTTCCTGTTCTGTTTCTAATATTTGTTCTAAGGTTGGATTTGCAATAAATCCTGTCTGTTTCATTGTCTCTTCAATAATATATGTAATCTCAAGATATCGAATCTTACTGTTTAAAAACAAACTGACTGCCTTCTCGTTCGCCGCATTGTACGCAACCGGAATATTTCCTCCACGCGTCATCGCTTCGTATGCCAGCTTTAAGCCCTTAAAGGTCTCGATATCCGGCTCTTCAAAGGTAAGATTCGATAATGCAAATAAATCCAGTCGTTTCCCTGATAATGGACGACGATGAGGATAATACAATGCATACTGTATTGGTAGCCGCATATCCGGAGTTCCAAGCTGCGCAATTACAGCCCCATCTTCATATTCTACTGCAGAATGAATCACACTCTGTGGGTGAACTACCACCTGAATACGGTCCAAATCCACATCAAACAACCATTTTGCCTCCATCACCTCTAAGCCCTTATTTACAAGCGTAGAGGAATCAATGGTGATTTTTCTTCCCATCGCCCAGTTTGGATGCTTCAATGCATCCTCTACCCGGATATTCATAAGCTCTTCTCTTTTTCTTCCACGGAATGGTCCGCCCGAAGCCGTCAAAAGAATCTTATTGATTTTATTTCCTTCCTCTCCATTTAAGGATTGGAAAATTGCGCTATGCTCACTATCTACCGGCAATATGGCCACATTGTGTTTTCTTGCCATAGGCATAATAATATGCCCTGCAGTAACTAATGTTTCTTTGTTGGCCAAAGCGATATTTTTACCTGCTTCAATTGCAGCAATGGTTGGACGAATTCCAAGCATTCCTACGATTGCCGTTACAAGTATCTCCGACTCAGGATAAACAGCAATTTCCAAAAGTCCATCCATTCCATAATGAATTGGAATATTCAAGTCCTTTGTATTTTCACGAAGTGCTTTTGCATCACTCTCAGACCATACACTTACGAGCTTCGGACGAAATTCACGCATCTGCTCTTCCATCAGCCGAATATTACCGCCACAAGATAATGCAACAATTTCAAGGTCACCCTGTTCTCTTGCAACAGCTAAGGTCTGCGTTCCAATTGACCCCGTAGACCCTAAAACTGCGATTTTCTTCATACTCTTACCTCATCATCTAAATTATTTCACACGCCATAGAGATTGAATTTCACTTGCGAACTGCTCCGATATACTATCTTGCTCTATATGAAATACAGGGCCAGATAGTATATAATCGGAGCGGTAATCATCATACTATCAAATCGGTCCATGATTCCTCCATGCCCCGGAATCAAATTACCATAATCCTTGATATCATAATTGCGTTTGATTGCTGATGCCGTCAAGTCTCCCACCATGGAAATCAAGCCTGCAACTGCAGCAATAACTGCCAAAACGATAATCTGTGTCATTTCAATTCCCATCTGTGATTTGAATATCAACAAATAAATCACTGTAAGCAATGCTGTACCAACTATACCACCAACAGCACCCTCTACTGATTTCTTAGGGCTAAGAATTGGAGACATCTTATGCTTTCCAATCAACATACCTACGCAATATGCACAGGTATCGCACCCCCATGAGCATATAAATATTAATACCGACAAATACAATCCATTTTCCAACATACGAAGCTGATACACATACGACAGCATAACACCTACATAGAACATTCCGAAAAATGCTGCCATAATATGCTTGGCTTCATATTTTGGATATGCTAACACATAAATAAACATCAGCACAATCAAAAGTCCCATCACAATCATAAATGGATCAGTAATCCATTTCCAGTTTAAATTACAATAATATAATGCCGTAACAAGGTACGACGCGATTGCAAGCGGTGTCTTCTCTAATTGAAGTACCCGGTACAGTTCAAACATTCCAATCAATGAAATTGCTAACGTAGCAAATAATAAAACATTTCCACCACTTAAAATTAAAATCACCGCAAGAATCACCATAACGATTCCGCTCAATAAACGAGGTACAAACATCCTACTCTTCCCCCCAAAAGTTTACTCTTTAAGTATTATTCTTCTTTCAATCCACCGTATCTTCTATCACGTTTATTATATGCTTCTATGGCAAGTTCCAATTCTTTCTTATGAAAATCAGGCCAAGCAACATCTGTAAAATAGAATTCACTGTATGCCAGCTGCCACAATAAATAGTTAGACAAGCGTTGCTCTCCGCTTGTACGAATCAACAGGTCCGGGTCTGGAATATCCCTGGTATCCAGATATGACGAAAAAAGCTCTGCATCCACATCATCCACGGAAATCCTTCCTTCCTTCTCATCCTGCATCATATGCTTCACCGCACGAATCATTTCATCTCTACTGCCATAATTAATTGCAATTGTAAGATTCAGACCCGTATTTACACCGGACGCTTCCTCTAATTCCTTAATTCTTTCCTGGAAATTCTCAGAAAGCCTTCCAAGCTCTCCAATTACACGGACACGCATATTATTCCTATCAGCTGTTTTTATGCAATTTTTCAAATAACTTTCCAACAAATTCATAAGTGCCGCTACCTCTGCTTCAGGCCGGCTCCAGTTCTCCGTAGAAAATGCATACAACGTTAGATATTTGATTCCAAGCTCATTTGCAGCCTTACATACTGTTTCCACATTTTTCGCACCTGCGGTATGCCCTGCATTACGAGGAAGTCCCTTACTCTTTGCCCATCTTCCGTTACCATCTAAAATAATTGCCACATGTTTAGGTATCTTCATCATCTATAATTCACCTCAACCTACTTACTCTCTACATATAATTCCTTATATGTAGAAAAAGGGGTTGTCGGAACAACCCCTCCATTGCTATACCGTAAGAATTTCTTTTGTTTTAACATCAACAGCTTTGTCAATATCAACAATATACTTGTCGGTTAATTTCTGAATACTGTCTTCTAAGTCCTTGATTTCATCCTCTGAAATTCCTTCGCTCTTGCCAAGCTTCTTAATATGGTCAATTGCATCACGTCTGATGTTACGAACTGCGACTTTGGCATCTTCGCCTTTTCTCTTAACATCTTTTCCCAATTCTTTACGTCTTTCTTCTGTTAATTCCGGAAAAACAAGACGAATTACCTTACCATCGTTAGTTGGATTGATTCCAAGGTCAGATGTAAGAATTGCCTTTTCAATTGCCTTTAGAAGAGAGCTTTCCCAAGGCTGAATCTGAATCATTCTTGGTTCCGGAACACTAACGTTAGCCACACTCTGAATTGGTGATGGTGTGCCGTAATAGTCTACACGCAATTTATCTAATACGTGAGGGTTTGCACGTCCTGCACGGATAGAACCAAATTCTTCCTCAAGATTGTGCATCGTTTTTGTCATTTTCTCTTCATAAGCTACTAATCTTACGTCCATAAAATTATCCTCCTGATTATACGGTAACTTTTGTTCCGTTAAATTCTCCACTCATTGCTTTTACAATGC
>CAYMYV010000037.1:0-12454 GCA_964394775.1 uncultured Lachnobacterium sp.
CCGGTACGTCCACCAAGAAGGATAATCTTATCTCCCGGGTCAGAGGTCAATCTCTGTACTGCACGTCTTGGAGCGGCACCCATAACAGCACCGATTTCCATACGTTTTGCAACGTAGTTTGGATGATATACTTCTTTTACATAACCGGTAGCAAGACCAATCTGGTTACCATAGGAGCTGTAGCCATGTGCAGCTTCACGAACCAGCTTCTTCTGTGGAAGCTTGCCAGGGATAGTATCTTTTACAGATACCGTTGGGTCAGCAGCACCGGTTACACGCATTGCCTGATATACATAGGTACGGCCTGACAATGGGTCACGGATGGCACCACCAAGACAGGTTGCTGCGCCACCGAATGGCTCAATTTCAGTTGGGTGGTTGTGTGTTTCGTTCTTGAAGTTTACAAGCCATTCTTCTACCTGTCCGTCTACTTCTACAGGTACAACAATAGAGCAGGCGTTGATTTCTTCTGACTCTTCCTGGTCATCTAATTTACCTTCTGCTTTGAGACGTTTCATAGCAAGAAGGGCAAGGTCCATAAGACATACGAACTTGTCATCACGGCCCTTGTACATTTCTTTATGCGTATTTAAGTAATCGTTATAAGTCTCTTCAATTGGAGCACGATAAAAACCATCATCAAATGCAACATCTGTAAGCTCTGTAGAGAAGGTTGTATGACGGCAATGGTCAGACCAGTATGTATCTAACACACGGATTTCTGTCATAGATGGATTTCTATGCTCTTCACCCTTGAAGTAATTCTGGATGTGAAGGAAATCCTTAAATGTCATAGCAAGGTTTAATGAATCATACAATTCTTTTAATTCATTTTCCGGCATATCAACAAAACCATCAAAAATCATGACATCTGCCGGCTCATCAAAATTCTGTACTAAGGTTTCCTGTTTCTCTAATCCAATTTCGCGGGAATCTACAGGGTTGATGCAGTGCTTCTTTACTGCTGCAAATTCTTCCTCTGTAAGCTCACCCTCTAAAACATAAGTAGTTGCACTACGGATAATTGGTTCTTCTGTTTCGTTAAGAAGCTTTACACACTGCTCAGCAGAGTCTGCTCTCTGGTCGAACTGTCCCGGTAAATATTCTACAGAAAATACATGTGCATTTCCGTATTCGAATGTCTCCTCGTAAATATCATCTACCGGTGGCTCAGAAAATACGGTCATCAATGCTTTTTTGTATGTTTCTTCTGAAATATTCTCAATATCATAGCGAATCAATACACGTACATTCGTGATAGTTTTAATTCCAAGGTAGTTCTTTACCTCAGCCTTTAATTCCTTTGCTTTTACAGCGAAATCTGGTTTCTTTTCTACGTAAACGCGACGTACATTACTCATGTTTTTTCCTCCGATTTATTCTTTGAATCGTCATACTATTAATAAGCTTACCTTAGTATATCATTCTTCTTGTGATTAGCAAAATTAATATATTTAATCTATTTTATAAGTAGTGTTAATCCTCAGGCTGTGATACCGATTCTATAGAAGCTTCCGAATCCACAGACTCTTGTTCCGTAGCTTTTTCGCTCCCTGCCTCCATCATCGTTTCCGATTCCATTGAAGACTCTGATTCTGTCGACGCCTCAGATTCTGTAGGCACCTCCGACTCTGTCGTTTTCTCAGATTCTGTAGGCACCTCCGATGGTTTCTCCACCGCCACAACCGTCACCGTCGCCTGTACGGATGCAGTGGTTCCAATTGCACCTACTGCAAAGTAAGTAATACGATAGCTGCCTGGTGTATTCACATCCACATTTCCCTGCACTGCAACCGGTAGTGAAGTATTTCCATCAATATCTAACGCAGATACATGAGATAACAAATCCACTTCTGTTCCACATTCCACGGTTAAATTCTTCACGCCGGATATTGTAATTGGAACACTCTTCCATGGATTTGAAGAATCCGGATCTGTTGGGTCCCAGCCCTTATATGGACTATCCTCATCAATGATAAGCGCCGTTGGTTTACCAAGTGGACCAGGGTCTGAACTGTCGTATATCTCAACCACTGTACCTGGTGCACAGTTGTCATAAATCCATTTTGCATCAATTACTGTCAATCGAATACATCCCAAGGACGCCTTCTGTCCTAATGCATTATATACTCCGTCTCTTAGGGCACTTGGTGATTTCTTAGAATATGGAACCGAATGAAACAGAATATGCTCTGCAATTCTTGAGCAATACTGTCCATAGGAATCCATATACAAGGCATGCCAACGATACTGATTCGATATTTTAAAGATTCCACGCGGTGTTCTGCTGCCGGTTCCTACCGAACATATCATAGCCTTTACGGGAACTGTGTATTCTCCTTGAGCATCCTTCGTATAAATGGTAATACAATTTTGCTTTCGATTCACCTTGATGTAATACGGCAATGAATTCTCCGAAGACTCCGGTTCGGATTCCGATTCTGACTCTGAAGGAACCACTGTCACTGTGCCAGTTTCAGATTCAGTAGTACCTTCTGATTCTGTTACACTCTCTGGTTCTGTCATACTCTCTGGTTCTGTCGCACTCTCTGATTCTGTCATACTCTCCGTTTCTGTGACACTCTCCGTTTCTGTGACACTCTCTGATTCTATCACACCTTCGGTCTCGGTCGCAGTCTCTCTCTCCGTTGACTCCTGCGTCTCTATGAAATTTTCCGTTGTTGTGTTCACATCCCCATTGGTGTTGTAGCTTCCATTCTCCTGAATACGCAGTCCAAATACCATAAAAAATATCAATAGCATTCCTAGCGCTATACCAATGAGAATCCCCATTATTGCATCTTTCATGTTTCCTCTATTGTTTATCTATTAATTTTGATTGACACCTTTATAAGTACGTCTTATAATAATACTAGTTTTTTTAACTAAGGATTGAAAAGAGGTCGCTTATGGATATCAATTATGAACTCTATAAAGTATTTTATTATGTTGCTTCTTCTTTGAGCTTTTCTGAAGCCAGCAAGAAGCTTTTTATTTCACAGTCTGCCGTTAGCCAGGCTATCAAAACTCTGGAGAAGAAGCTGGGACAATCCCTTTTTATTCGCAGCACAAAAAAGGTACAGCTTACACCAGCAGGCAGTCTTCTGTTAAAACACATTGAACCTGCCATGAACCTCATTGCTCGTGGCGAGAGCCAGCTTTTGGACTCCGGAACCTTAGGTCTTGGGCAGCTTCATATCGGAGCCAGCGACACCATCTGCCGCTATTTCCTTGTTCCATATTTGAAGCAGTTCCATCAGAAGTTTCCAAATGTTCCGATTAAGGTAACAAATGCCACATCCATTCAATGTGTAGAGCTGTTGGACCAGCGTAAGGTTGATTTGATTGTAACCAACTTTCCAAACTCACATTTAAACCATGATTACATCCAGAAAACCATTGCAAACTTCCATGATGTATTCATTGCCAATCCAACCTACTATGATTTAAAGAATCGCGAAATCACCTTTGAGGAATTAAAGTCACATCCAATTATGATGCTAAGCCGTCAAAGTACTACCAGCGAATTTTTACATAACTTATTCATTCAGCATCAGTTAGAACTGGTTCCTGAAATCGAGTTAAACAGCAACGACCTACTAATTGACCTCGCCCGCATCGGACTTGGTATTGCCTTTATTCCTGACTACTGTCTTAACAAAAACGATAATGACTTGTTCGTTTTAAAGACAAAGGAAAAAATGCCACTTCGTCAGATGGTCGCTTCTGTCAACTCATCCTTCCCGGTATCTGCTTCTACAGAAGAGTTCTTAAAGCTGCTTCCAGAAGTCTGATACTTCCTGTTCTATCGTGTTCTTGTTGCAGGTTTTACGCGTTCTCCACTCGCGTGGATACAGAGGGATATAATCCGACTGTAAGAAACGCTCATCCAATAATAGAATGACTCCATAGTCCTCCGCGGTTCGGATTACACGTCCGGCAGCCTGGAGGACTTTATTCATTCCCGGAAAACGGAAGGCATAGTCAAACCCGTTCCCCGAGGTTGTATCATAATAATTTTTTAAAATCTCCCGCTCATTACTAATCTGTGGCAAACCGGTTCCTACCACAATAGCACCAATCAAACGTTCATTGGTAAGGTCAATCCCCTCACTAAAGATTCCACCCATCACGCAAAACGCCACAAATGAGGTATCATACTCCTGCTCAAAGCTTTGTAAGAACTCCTCTCTGTCCGCTTCCTTCATCCCGCTTTCCTGACAGATGGACCGGGCTTTTCCTCCATCCATTTCCAAAAACACCTCATACACCTGCTGCATCAGCTTGTAGGATGGGAAAAACGCCATATAATTGCCTTTTTTACAATGAATCATCTTGTAGATATACTCTGCAATCCGCTTAAATTCTGCATCGTTTCGTCTCGTATATTTGGTGCTTACATCTGTTCCAAATAATAACAGACGCTGTTCCTCTTGAAATGTGCTCTCAGCATATATTGCATAATTATCCGGGTCTGTGCTAAGCAGACTCTTATAATACTGAATCGGAAGCAAGGTCGCAGAGAAAAATATAGTCGCATTTCCCTTGTTAATACACTGCTGCAATCGGCTTGATGGGTCCACGCAAAACAGCTTCAACATAAATCTTCCATCTTCCTGGAGTTCACTATATATCTGATATTTCTCATCCAGATTCTCTTCTACGCTTAAGTAATTTCGCACATTAAAATAGAATTCCAGCACTTCTTTTTTTCCGGGAAAATCTATTGGTGCCTGAAGAAAATCATCCAGCTCTGATGCCAGATTCATCAATGAAAATGTCAAATTTCCGGTATGCTCATGAAGCGTGTAATTCACACACTCTCTTTTATATTCCAACAAAATCTTGTTACAGCGCTCCAACAGGCGTTCCATTTTCTTGCTGTGAGGCTTCATAATACGCTTTACTTCCAGGAAATCCTCTTTGTACAGGCTTGCACTATACATATTGCGGCTTCGCTCCACCAGATTGTGAGCCTCGTCCACCAAAAAGATATAATCGCCCTTTACCCCTTCCTGGAAAAAACGTTTCAAATACACATTTGGGTCAAACACATAATTATAATCACAGATAATATTGTCCACCCATGTTGCCACATCCAGGCTCATCTCGAATGGACATACCTGATGCTTGGTAGCCTGTTCTAGGATTTCCTCACGTGTAAACATATCGCTCTGCTGCAGCAGCTCAAATACCGCATCGTTTACACGGTCAAAATGCCCCTTGGCATATGGACAATTCACAGGATTACAGTCCATCTCTTCACAAGGACACAGCTTTTCCTTTGCTGTCAGCTGAATCGTCTTTGCCTTAAGCCCCCGTTCCCGCAAAAGCTGAAAGGTCTCCTTCGCTACAGTAGCAGTAATTGTCTTCGCTGTCAAATAGAAGATACGGTCTGCCAGATTTTCCCCTACTGCCTTTACAGCCGGAAAAATCGTAGAAATCGTCTTTCCCACACCGGTTGGTGCCTGAATAAACAGATTCTTTCTACGGTGAATCGTTCGATATACATCCGTAACCAGCTTCTTTTGTCCTTCCCGATACTCAAAAGGAAATTCCAAGCCTTGAATTGATTCCTGGCGAAGCTTACGCCACTCAAATTGGAAATCTGCCCATTTCCGATATTGCTCTAACAAATCAAAAAACCATTCTTCCAGCTCACCAAAGCTAAATTCCTGTTGGAAGTATTTCACCGTCTCAATATCCAAATTGACATATGTCATTTGAACTGCTACCTGCTTAAGCTCATTCTGTAATGCAAAAATGTATGCATACACACAAGCCTGCGCCTGATGCACATAAATCGGTTGCTGCAAATGGTCCAGATTCTTATAAATACCCTTAATTTCATCAATGACAACAACTCCTTCATCATTGGTAAAAATACCATCGGCTCGTCCATCAATTGTAAGCTCATACAGCTTGCTGTCCATCACATATTTTAATGGAACCTCTGCCTGATATCCCGGTCCCATCGACTGCTGAATCTTGCGATGGAGACGGCTTCCCTCCATCATGGCATCTGCGCTTGGCACACGTCCTCTACGATTATCAATATCGCCCTCTCGGAAGATGAATTCCACAAGATTACGGACCGAAATATGTAGTTTTCCTTTTTCTTGCATATCCATTCCCTGCAAAATCCCTTCCTAAAAACAAAACTTTTTCCTGCAAAAAGCGGGCTCCGAAGAGCCCGCACATAACTACGAAATACTCTGTAAAAACTCTACATCAAAATTAATGATTGCTTTTCTAATATCAGAAACCATCTGCTCCTGTTCATTTCCATAATGATATTTTTCCATTTCAACTAGCAAATCATCCAAAGCATCAATATCCATATCCTCTGCCGCGAGCTTAATCTTCTTAAAAATCTCATGCACATCCTCTTGATAATCTGCAGCAGACTTCTTCGCATCACCTAAATCTGCAAATACAGACAGATACTCCTTATATTCCAGCCAAAGCTTGATAAATATTGGATGCATTTGACTGATTACATCATTCTTCTGCTCTCTTGCCGCATCCTCTAACACCTTTGCCATACCTGCCAAAGGAATAATTCCTATGATGCTTGCAGAATTCTTCATGCTATGAACCTTGGTACAATACTCTTTTGAACCATCTTCCTCGTTGATAGAAGTATAGAGCTCTTCTAATTCCTTAGCATCGAACTCAATCGTAGAAACAAAGAATTTTACTGTATCCACCATTGATTCTTGATTATTAAAGTGTCCTTTCGCATATTGCCAATCCAGACCATTTACAATTGGTAAATCGGACAACTTCCACTCCTCTTCGGCTTGGTCTATCACACGTTTCTCCACTTGATGGACTAATTGCTTATCTAACAGCTCAACAATTATACCCTCAAGCTTTTGCACATCAATCGGCTTCGAGAGAAAATCATCAAACCCTTCTTTCAAATACTTCTCCTTTGCACCAACAATTGCATTTGCAGTAAGAATTACCACCGGAGTCTCCTTGCTTGGATAATCCTCCATTTGTTTCATCACTTGTAAGGTCTCAATGCCATCCATCTCTGGCATCATATGATCCATAAAAATAATATCATAGGTATTTTTCTTCACCTTTTCAATACAGGTTCTTCCATCTGGTGCCTCCTCGATTTGTATCCTTGTATCCTTTAACAGACTACAAAATACTTTACGATTCATTTCATTGTCGTCTACAACCAACACCCTCGCATCCGGTGCTTCAAACGCCACTCGATAATCATATTCTACATGCTTTGCAGCAATCTGTTCTTCGAGCTTACCAATTGGCTGGGCGTCAACGATTGGCTGACATAACACAAAGGAAAATTCCGAGCCCTTATTATACTCACTCTTAATCTCTAACCTACTCCCTAGCATTGCAAGTAACTGCATGGTAATATTCATTCCAATCCCCGTGCCCTCGATGCTGCGATTACGTTTTTCCTCTATTCTTTCAAAAGGAATATACAATTTCTGTATATCCTCTTCTTTAATTCCAATTCCAGTATCCTTGATAGAAAAATATATTTTTGCGATATTTTCCTCACTACTTGGTAGCAGAACCGCCTCTAATGTCACGCTACCCTGATGCGTATACTTTACCGCATTATTTAAGAGATTCACTAATATCTGTTTATTGCGAATATCATCACCAAACAAACGGCTCGGAATGTTTTCATCAATCTTTACTACAAATTCCAATTCCTTAGCCTTTGCTTTGAAGGATATCATATTGGTTACATCATGTATCATACTGGAAAAAGCATATTCCACTGATACAATGCTCAATTTCCCTGCTTCGATTTTGGTAATATCCAGTATATCATTGATAATACTAAGCAGGGATTTCGCCGCACCCTGAACGTCCATTGCATATTCTCTTATGGAAGCATCCTTTGACTCACGGAGAATCATTTCATTCATGCCCAACACCGCATTAATCGGAGTTCTGATTTCATGTGACATTTTTGCAAGGAAATCAGTTTTTGCTTGATTTGCCACATCTGCACGTTTCGTTTCTTTTTTCAGCAGTTCTACCAGCACAGAATCTGGATTCTCAACTGTTAAATAGATTCCGAGATTCAACAATGTGATAGCAAGACATGTAATCAGAGATGTTGGAACAATGGTCTGATAAACTGCAACTCCCAGTTCACTTGCCAAAGCAATGATAATTGCTCTCTTTTTCTTTGACGGAATATATTTCCAGTATTTTACCAACATTCGGACAATATATACGATATAGATTGCCACTCCCAAATACAGCATATATGCTGCTGGTCCATGGGAATAGTTTCCATCTGGCGTTTCGTTATAATTTAATGGGAGTATAACCACTCCGGTAATTGTAATCACCAATGGCATGAAGGAGTATCTGATTTTTTTAATCATATCTCCTATTTCCTCTTCTACGATAGCTTCCAAATATTTAAATGCCTCATAAAAAATGGTCAGCATAAGTCCCATATAGAAATCATGCACCACTCGGTTTAAAATAGGATGCACCGTTTCCAAATGATTTACTGTATAAACAGATAGAATATCAAATAACAACTGCCAAACAGAGGTTACTATCAATATCGTAAACCATCGTGAGCATATAGTTCTTATACGATTCTTGCTAAAGGTAAAAGCTCCAATAAACAGGAGAATGATAATACAAATGACCTGTCCCTTATACATATTGCGCGCCTACCTTCCTAATGTTTTTTCAATCAAGCTAATAAGAGCATCTCCATCTGCCGGTTTCAAAATATACCCCGCCGGCTTTAATGCAAGCAGCTTAGTCACGACATCCTTCGTCGCTGCACTAGTCAGAAAAATAACAGGAATATCTTTCAATTCTTCATTCTGATGAAGCATCCCTAATACAGCCTCGCCGTTCATCATTGGCATCTCATAATCTAACAAAATGATATCCGGACACTTTTTCCCTATAGAAACAAAGGCCTGAGCACCAGATGCCGCTACCGCAACCGAATATTTATCCTGCAGGATTGCCTTCACATTGCGCAACACCATGGCATTGTCGTCAACAATGAGGACATGAGGAGGTTCCACCTTACATCTGTCACCAATGTAAATGAATTCTTCTGTATCTATCTCCACCTCGTCCACATCACCTATAATTACCTTACATTTTTCTATGACTTCCTTATCATTGATTGGACGAAGAATCTGATAAAACTGATCCTTCAAATAATAATCAACATAATCCCTGCATTCGTACTCTGTACCGATTGTGATTACAGGAATATCAGGATACTCGCGTCGCATCATATCGAATATCTGATGATACTTGTTTTCTTCCCCTATCAAGCTAACCAGTACCGCACTCGGCTTTGTTAGCTGAATACTTTCTATAATTGTTTTATCAACACCTACGCATGAGTTAATATCATACAATTGATTCAAATCTTGAAATAATTCTCCATTGACTGTGTTCCCTTTTCCAATGAATAAAATCCTTTTTCTTCCCATGCTTATCCCCCTTCTCTTTTGTGAAAAGCACATTATTGTATTATTATACCAAATTAAGCCGAAAAAAGGAACCACATTAAGAGATAGAAAAAAAGATGTCCCGCCCGATTTGGAGCAAGACATCTTTTCTATGCTTATATGCATTTGTATCATCTTTTTAAAATACAGGAACAACTGCACCACCATAATTTTCTTCGATATATGCTTTTACAGCGTCTGACTGTAATGCTTCGATTAATACATTAAGCTTTTCGCTGTTTTCATTTCCGCTTTTTACAGCAACAATGTTCGCATAGGTTTCAGCAGCAACTGAGGTGTTTTCTTCCACTGCAATCGCGTCTGATACCTGAAGTCCGCCTGAAATTGCATAATTTCCATTAATCACTGCTGCATCTAAATCCTGCAAAGAACGTGGAAGCTGTGCTGCTTCAATCTCTTTGATATCAAGATTGAGTGGATTGCTTTCGATATCGTTAATCGTCGCATTTACACCAGCACCCTCTTTTAAGGTAATGAGCCCATTTGCTTCTAATAACAGCAAGGCTCTTGCCTCATTCGTCGCATCATTTGGTACACCAATGGTTGCACCAGCACCAATTTCAGAAACACTATTTACCTTTGACGAATAAATTCCTAATGGTTCAAAATGAATTGCCGCAACAGATACAATATGAGTTCCATTTTCTTCATTGAAATTGTCCAGGTATGGCTTATGCTGGAAGAAGTTTGCATCAAGCTCGCCCTGCTCCACTGCGGTATTTGGAATCACATAATCGTTATATTCTACGATTTCTAATTTGTAGCCTTTTGCCTCTACTTCTGCTTTTACCTGTTCCAAAATCTCCGCATGTGGTGATGGGGATGCACCAATCTTGATTGTTTTATCATCTGTTCCACTTCCGCCGCAGCCTACAAGTAATGCGCTGCTAAGTACTGCTACAAGTCCTAAACTAATTGCTTTTAATAAATTCTTTTTCATATTCTTTTCCTCTTTTCTATTATTTTTATAGAGAGAATCTCCTTCCGATTCTCTAAAGTGTCGGCGCCGATGACACTTGATTAACGTTTACGTTTGTCAGTTCTGCCGGCAATTCTCATGCCTGCTTCCTGAAATATCTGTACTACAATGACCAGTAAAATTACTGTGATAAACATAATATCTTCCTGATATCTGTAATAGCCGTAATTGATTGCGATAGCTCCTAATCCGCCACCGCCTACAAATCCCGCCATTGCGGAATATCCCAGAATCGTTGTGATTGTAATTACACCACCCACCATAAGTGATGGCTTAGCCTCTGGCAAAAGCACCTTCGTAATAATTTGAAGATTGCTTGAGCCCATAGAAAGGGCGGCTTCTACAACACCGCCATTTACCTCCTTAAGTGAAGATTCGACCATTCTTGCCACAAATGGTGTTGCTGTCACCACCAGCGGAACGATGGTTGCGGTAGCTCCGATTGTTGTTCCGGCCACGAATCTTGTGAACGGCATAATGGCTACTAATAAAATAATAAATGGTACGGAACGAACCAGATTTACAATGATTCCCAACACCTTGTTCACCGGCCCATTCTCTGCAATCCCACCTTTATCTGAAACAAAAAGGATTACTCCAAGCGGAATCCCAAATAAATACGCTAGCACAGTGGATGTAACCGTCATGTACAGTGTCTCCAAAATGCCCTCCGCCATAATATTGATTAACTGATTTATTTCCATGTTCTTGCCTCTCTCATCAAAAAAGATTTTGTTTTCTCCATCTTATGCAGATGTTTCCTCTGAAACGAAAATACCAAGTTCGTCTAAGTAGCTTTTCACTCTTGCAATCTTCATCTCATCCTCTGGAAGGGCTATTAGCATCTGCCCATAAGCTTTTCCGCCTACGTCCTCTGTGCTGGCACCCAAAATATTGATTTTCGCCTGACACTCTAGCACCAGATTGGCAATGATTGGCTCGTTCGATGACTGCCCGTCAAAGGATAATCTGAAAATTCTCTGTTCCTTATCACTTTCAAGGCTTTCCTTTTGAGGAAACAGCAAATGCTGTGTCACCTTTGATTTTGGTTTTAAGAAAATCTCTTTTACCTCACCGGCTTCTACTACTTTTCCATCATGTACTACTGCCACCTTATCGCAAATCTGTTCCACCACCTTCATCTCGTGCGTGATTACCACAATAGTAACTCCCAGCTTTTCATTAATGCTTTTTAGCAGCTCCAGAATCGCTCTTGTGGTTCCCGGGTCTAAGGCACTTGTCGCCTCGTCGCACAGCAGCACATCCGGGTCGGTAGCCAATGCTCTTGCTATCGCTACACGCTGCTTTTGTCCACCCGACAGCTGTGCCGGAAAGCTGTGAATCCTATCCTCTAATCCTACCAGTTCCAACAGCTTCTTGGCTTTTTCTCTTGCTTCCTTTTTGGATACTCCGGAAATCTCTAACGGATAACACACATTTCCAAGTGCATCCCTTTGCTCTAACAAATTGAACTGTTGAAAAATCATACTGATTTTTCGGCGCATCTGCCTTAATTGTGCCGATGGCAATGCCGTTAATTCCACATCCTCAAAGTATACGCTTCCTGATGTGGGTCTTTCCAACAGGTTCATACATCGAACCAAGGTGGATTTACCTGCGCCGGAAGAACCAATAATCCCAAAGATGCACCCTTGTTCTATATCCAAATCGATATCTGACAAAGCATGTATCTCGCCTGTTGCAGTTTCAAATATTTTACTTACTTTTTCAAATCGAATCATATACTCTCCTTTTCAATTCCACGCTCGGCGATTAGGCATACGCAAACCATTTTTCTTCTCCACTCCTAATCTTTTTCATTTTTTAGGCACGAGCAGCTTTCTCTTTCATCCCATGCCTATAATCAATCCTTTACCGACAATTTCTTCGATACAGCACCAAAGCTTCATTTTGTAGTAGGCATAAAAGCGTCATTCTGACGCTTGCAAGTTCGCAA
>CAYMYV010000038.1:0-802 GCA_964394775.1 uncultured Lachnobacterium sp.
CGCCAATGACAAACACAAGAAAGCCCGCACGATTACTCGCGCCATCTCCGCTGTCTTGATGATTGCAATTCTTGTTGGAGCAATCTCATATTACTGGGTAACCGCTCCCGATTACGTAAAGCCGGAAGTGGGAAGTGAGGTTGGCGATGCATGTTACAGCTATGATTTAACTCTTGTGGATGCAACCGGTATCCTTACAGAAACCTTAAATCCTACCACAACCGGTAAGATTACCATTATCAACTTCTGGGGAACATGGTGCGGTCCTTGCGTAAAGGAGCTTCCGTACTTTGACCAGATTGCCACAAACTATGCAGACGATGTTGTTGTCGTTGCAGTTCATACTGCTACGGTTATAGACACAGCACCGGATTACATCGCAGAGCATTATCCGGATTCCAACATTCACTTTGCAAAGGATGATGGAGAAGGCTTCTACGGAACCTTCTACACAGCCCTCGGCGGCAGAGACACCTATCCATATACCGTCATTCTTGATGAGAACGGCGTTATTGTTAAGATATTTGTAAGTGCTTTGGAATACGAAGACCTACAAGAAGTTGTAGAGGAAGAATTAAATAATTAACGTTTTAAAACACAGGGCTGTCACAAAAAGCAAATTCTCTTATCTGCTTTTTGGACAGCCCTGTAATTAAATAACGATATTCTTATTTCTCAGTCAACGCTGCAAGCTTCGCCTCAAGCTCTGCAATTTTCATAGCTTGCTGTTTCAGTTCCTGCCTGTTACTCTCCAGCTCCATCTTGCTCTCTTCGAGCTCCTGCCTGTTACTCTCCAACTCCT
>CAYMYV010000038.1:902-12412 GCA_964394775.1 uncultured Lachnobacterium sp.
GCCTGCTCTCTTCGAGCTCCTGCCTGCTACTCTCCAGCTCCTGCCTGCTCTCTTCGAGCTCCTGCCTGCTGCTCTCCAGCTCCTGCCTGCTCTCTTCGAGCTCCTGCCTGCTACTCTCCAGCTCCTGCCTGCTCTCTTCAATTTCCCTCTGCTGCTCTTCAATCATGTATCTGACAGTGTTCTTATCCATCTGTAATAAAGCTTCTGAAAACATATTCATCAACTCCTCTGGTTTCTTACGAAACATAATAATATCATGATAACACTCTTTAAATTCCGGATATTTCTCAACCAGCTTCATAATATCCTCCGGATCATCCGAACTTAAGAACGTTAACCACGCCTCTATACTACTATCTATATTTTGACTTACACTTCGGAAAGTGTCAAGAGATATATAAACAAGATTTTCCAGCAAATTCAATTTTACTCCACTATCCATCTCACAGTACATCCGATGAATATAAGCCGGTGCTACCGATTTAAATTCTTTCGTACTATTTTCCATCAGAATAACAAGATACACTGGTTTTAGCTGCCCAAACTTAAAATGCTCTTTTTCTCTTACCCGGACCCGATTATATTGACGCATAATCATATCCGACATATAACAGCTACTTCTCTCGCCTGTAAATAGATACCCATGCTTTTGCATCTCAACATCTACAATACTTCCGTCATACAAACGCACTACAATATCCATCACAACCAATGTTCCAACCTCCGATAACTGCGTGCCCTCTTTCGTCAGAACATGTTCAATCTTAACCGGTTGCCCAAACAATTCTGAAAGAAAGCTTTCTAATCGTTCCGGATGCCGCTCCGGGTCTAAAACATACTTATAGAATCCGTCATACAAAATCGGCAAACCTCTACTACCCTCTACAAAAGCCAGTATTGCCTCCTGATTCTCTAAGGAAAGTTCATTAAATTGCATCAAAGCAATTGAATTTGAGCTAATAATATCATAGGCTTCTTCCCTACTAATTGGGTCACCTAAAATATCACGTAGCGTGAATTTCTCTTTCGTTACCATAAATAACCCTCCATATGAAATTGTAAAATAACTTGGGATTATGTGGTGATCAACCATGACCAAGTAGAAAAAGATTAACCTTTTATGTAATATATTTTATATAACCGCTTCGAATTTATCAATATGTCAAATTGTACAAAAATGCAAAAAAAATGAAATTTATTTAAAAAGAAGCTCGAGAATAAATCCCGAGCTTCTTTGTCATTTACTTATAATTTAAAATCGTTTCAAATTAAGCGATTCTTTTCTTTGCTACGAAACCAACAACTACGAGAGCTGCACCCATTAATACTACCATGTAAACTGCCATGTTAGAAAGGTCACCCTTCTTGTCGATATCGTCAGAGTCTGTACCAGCTTCTGTACCAGATTCAGATTCTGTTGTTGTATCTGATTCTGATTCAGATTCTGTTTCTGTTTCTGTTTCTGTTTCTGTTTCTGTTTCTGATTCGGATTCTGATTCAGATTCAGATTCTGATTCTGAATCTTCTTCCTGGTCTGTTTCAAGAGCTACAGTTACAGTAACTGTACCTGCTGGCTGATTGTAAGTAATTTCTGGATCATAAGTAGCAACCCAAATTACAACCTCATCGCCTACAGCAACAGTAATAGTTTCGCTTGAAACAACTGGATCATCATCACTCAAATGTGCATCACCATATATGCTTGCTGTAGTGTTGCTTACACTAAACTGCCAAGCACCTGTTGAAGAAACTGTAATTGTTAATTCGCCAGCTTCTGTTGCTGTGTAAACATAGCTGTATCCCGGTACATTGTACTGTACATCTGAAAGTTCAGCTGTATATGTTCCATCCACGATTTCTTCCGGATTGCTCCAAGAACCCAATGCCTCAAAGTTTACATTTACTCCTACTGTACCTGCTGGAGCATTCCACATATCTGCTGGATCATATGTTGAAACATAGATATTAACTACATCGCCCTTTTTAACAGCAATTGTTTCATAATATACAGGTTCCTCATCATCACTCCAATGATAATCTCCATATTTTGCTGTTGTCATATTACTAACACTATACATCCAACCAATTGACTCATAATCAGCATCTACAGCATTAACGCCAACAGAAAGATTTCCATCAGCTGTAGCTGTGACTGTATACCAATATCCCTGATTACCAGCTTCTAATTCTTTCTCTGCAGAAGCACCTACACGACCCATCATATTTGTCTGTAATGTAAGTTCTTCCGGGTCATCCATTGTACCTGTTGAATCAGCCGGAGCACCTACTGTTAATGACATATATACAGTAATAGCTGTTTCACCGGCATTGTAAACACCAAACACATCATAGCCCTGCATCATTTCGAAGCTCATGATTCCTTCTGCTCCAGCTTCCGGAGTCATATAATTTCTGCCATATACAAGAGCGTAATTATATTCGCCAGATGCATCATTTACGAATCCAACAGCTGCGGTTGTTCCGTTAGAATCATCAACCTGAACCCACTGTGTTGCACCCGGCTGTACATAAACAGCAAAACGTGTATCCATTGTTGATAAATCCCATGGGTTATTGTATGTTCCTAACTGCCATTCTTCTGTATAGCTGATGTTTGTCATCTTTGCATGATCAGTAAATAATGACAAATAAATTGTCTGTGTAGCTGATTCCGGAAGAATAACTGTATATGTATATGTTAACCCTGCTGTTGACATTGTATAAGTGATGTCCTGTCCGACTCTGCTTATGCTAAGTGTACCACTTGTACCTGCAACAAGATCTGCCTGGAAAGTTTCCCAAGTAAATGTACCATTTGGATTCCATTCTTCACTGTACCAATCTGCATAAGAATTTTCCCAAGTATATGCGCCACCTTCTTCATTAAGTGTACCTGTTGCACCATTGCCGAACCATCCAAAAACGTCCTGACGACCTACCCAGTATTCTGTGTAGCCGTCACCATTTACTTTGCCTTCATTACCACCGTAAAGAACAAAGTTAGTACCATTATGGTTAGCAACTGCCCCTGTTCCGGTATAAACTACGTCCCAAGAAAAATCGTATGTTTTACCATCAACAATTTCAACACCTGCGCTATGGCCAACCCACCATGCGTTACCATCAGTAACATCAGGAATAGAAGTAGCCTCTGTAGCATTTGCATTCATATTAGGTACTAAAAGAACAACTAATACTAACGCTAATGCTACTGATAAAAGTTTTTTCATCTGTTTCATAATTATTTTCTCCTTTTGTATTTTTTTTGAAACATATGTTAATTATATCACAATATAATTCGTCTTTCAACCAATGTTTTTCTACTATTGAGCCTATTCTACAGCCTTTAATGTAATTGTAAGTTCTGTTGCGTCACCATCAAAATAGAAATTAGTTTCCTCCCCCACATAGGTATAACCTGTGGCCGGTGTTTCAGTATTCAAAAATGATACTTTATATTCTGCTTCCGGCAGATTAAATGTTGCAACACCATTTGCATCCGTTGACATTGGGAAGCATGTGTCAGAACACATCTGAACTAAAGCACCTGCGATTGGATTGCCACTTTCATCTACTACCTTGACTGTGTATTCAATCTTATCGTCATCCTGTGACTCTGTTTCACTTGATGGATTTTGTGAGCCGGCAACCTGACTGTTTTCTGTGTTGCTATCACTGTTCTTTTCGGAATCCTCTGTTCCACCGCCACATGCGCATAAGCTCATCACCATGCAAAGCATTAATACAATAGCGAAAATCTTCTTGAACTGTTTCATGTTTTTCGCCTCCTTCCATATAATTTATTTATTTTCTTTCACAATTAATAAATATACACCCTTCATTAGAAACACGCAATAGTAATTACATGTTCCACGGGACATGATGTATTTTTATTCACATATTAAGAACTATTCTACATAACAGCATGCAAACATCCATGCAATATCTTTATTCAGTCCTTTTACATTACTGAATAAGTACGCATTATTGGCATTTGTAGAATCCCACCATCCGATATATTCACCTGCTGTCTGAAGTACATACTTTAAATCCTCTGTCAATGGATATACACCATAGGTTTGGTCCATACATTCAAAGTGAGCAATCAAAAAGTTAGTATAATCAATTCTAACTGTACTTCCGTTTTCTGTTGTATAGCTTACGAGCGGTGTACCACCTGCTGCTCCGGAGCCTTGAATCATTGCTTGCAGCGACAAATATGGTGCATTTGTTCCAAGGTTTACATACACAATTGGACCTGTTGCAGAGCCCTTATGATAGTATCCGTCAGAGCCTAATACGATATCAAATGAGCTTGCCGCTACATTAACGTAGGTCAGGTTATTTCCACCACTTGCTAACGTGAAGGCTTTTGGAGCTTTTGAGCCTTCATATTCCCGATAGATTGTTTCGTTTGCAGCACCGGTTCTTGTTACTACAATAATAGTACCTGATACACCTGTAACACTAACTGCAATATCTCCACCTACCATACCTGCTTTCACTTCTGTCTCGTATACATTGCCCTCATAGGTTGGTGTATACACAAACGCTGAGCTTCCACATGGTGCCAGCTTCGCAGCTGTGCTCGTTGTCTTAATCTCATAGACACCGGATTTTGTTGGTGTAAAGAGGAAATAATTATTTGCATCCGCGTTCAACTCGACATATACCGCACCCTCAGAAATTGGATATGTCATACCAAAATATTCTTCAACACCTTTGCTTGTATCCATCTTCTTCGCAGCAACAAGCTCTGCTGATGCTTTCTTTGTTGTAAGACTCGCGCTGTCAGAGCCATATGTATTGTCTGCAACAACTGCAGTATAAGAACCATCCGGCAAATTAACTGTTACAACGCCCTTGGAATTCGTGGTTTCTGATGCAACAACCGCTTCCCCGTTCTTGAACTGAACAGCAACACCTGAAATTACTTTACCCTGATAATCCTTAATCGTCACTTTATATTCTGTTTCGCTTACTTGAACAGTTTCCTTTTTCAAAGTAACCGTCAGTGATGTAACACCATTGCTAAAGCTATATGTTTTACCATCTGTTGTATATCCGCTAACGCTTACGTTTACAGAATAATTATCTTCTACAAGAGTAAATGAAACCGTTCCCTTGCTATCTGTCTTTGCGTAATTGTTGCTTCCTACCGTTACAGAGGCATCCTTAATTGCATTACCACTTTCGTCAACGACTTTGACTGTGTATGTCTTTTTCTCAGTCGCTTTCTTTTCCAATGTAACCGTAATTTCATTATCTATTTTTGTCAAAATGTATTCGGTAGCATCTTCTTTATATCCATCCGGAGCAGTTACTGTTGCAATATAGTTACCACCTCTTAATGTGATTGCAGCAACACCGGAAGCATTTGTCTTAATCGTGTCTATTGCACCATCTGCATTCAATCTGACCGTCACACCGGAAATAGGATTTCCAGACTGGTCAGTCACGGTTACTTTATAGTCTACTGTTGCATTTGGATCAATTCCGGTTCCTTCACCGACTTCAAATGATGCATTAAATGCAAACTCCGCTGCCGGATATTCACTATCATCATTCGGCAGTGTTCCTACAGAAAACTGTACTACATCACCTGCATTCACTGAAATAGATACTGTTGTATCGTCATCTCCGTCAGAGCTTAGGTTACGAAGTGCATATGAATTAAGATTATACAGTGAAAAGTCATATTTTACACCCTCTGTAACACTCGTACAGTTCAATTTCAATGTACCATTTTCTGTTGCTGTATAGGTATAGTACACACCCTGCTCGTTGCCCGCAGCAACGTCTACACCAAAATCCCCAAGGCCCATAGTATATGGATTACCTGAGGTGCCCTCCAAAAAGCTTAGCGTCACAGTGCATTTTTGAGCTTCTGTTCCGGCATTTCCAATTGCAAACACCGCTGGTGTATAGGTATCAGGAGTGGATAAAATGAGGCTTACCGTACCATCAACTGCCTCGTATTTCTTATCATTGTAAATAACATACGCATTCGGATTTGCAATCTCAAGAAGCATACCATCTACCCGATACATCTGATAGTACACCTCTGCACCTGCTGCAACCTCCACTTCAAATTCATTTCTGTATTCCTCAAATGGATTTGCCTGCGTTCCGTCGCCACCTTCCACTTTCTCAACAATGTCATCTAAGTTTTTAACTGTCGACTGAACATAATCCTCAGCTGTAAAATATTCAAACAGCTTCACAAATGAATCCGCACTTGTAATACTTCCTGTATGCATGAAGCCGATGGTTCCATAACGGTCAATCACTACCGTTGTCGGATATGCTACAACACTGTATATCGAAGCATATCTTTCATCAATTTTTGCCATTGGAAAGGTAAGTCCCATATTGGCCTTGTATGCTGCTACAGATGCTTCATCTCCATCGTATGGATTTACTGCAAGAATTTCCAATTTGTCGCTGTACTGTTCATACGCTTCTTCCATATATGGGAATTCCGCTCTGCATGGTTCACAGCCTTCAAACCAGAAATTAAGTACAACTGCGCTCTTCTCCTGTAAAAGCTCTGAAATTGTATATGTTTTGCCGTCTACAGTAATAGTCATATCAGCTGCCACAGCGCCAAGCTTTAGGCTTCCTGCTTCGTCTGCGGAAAGCAGGGTTGCTTTTAACGAAAGGACAATTGCTTCATTTGTGAATGAATACATCTCCTCAATTGCGTATCCTGCCGGCATATTCTTTAATACTGCCACGTATTTATCAGAGGCCATTGCTTCAAAGGAATACACACCATTTTCATCCGTTTTTCCAACTGCAACAAGGTCTGTTAATGTATCATCCTCAAACACGTGAATCTCAATTTTTTCAAACGCATTACCACCTTCTGTTTTCACTTCAACAGAATATGTTTTGCTATCCTGCGTAGTATCATCTGTTTCGGTTCCGTCGCCGCTTCCGCTATTGCCACCGAATAAAAATACAGCACCAACAATCAGCGCAATTACTACAACCGCTGCTACTACTGCAGCAATAATTTTTTGCTGCTTTGTTAAATTCTTTAATTTTTCCATAATCTTTTCCAAATTATCATTCCTCCTTCTAAAACTCGTTATGAGCGGCCATATAAATGCCCGCTCATATCCATAAGAATTCTAATTTGCATAGCAACACATGAATAACCATGCGATTTCTGTATTAATTCCGGGAATTGGATTTCCATTTGCATCTACAAACAGATACTGCTGGCTCTGTGTATCCCACCAGCCAACATAATCACCACGCTGCTGAATGATATGCTTCAAATCTTCTGTCAATGGATATACACCTGTCCCTTCATCAACATACTCCAGATATTCTAACAGACATTCACTATAGCTTACTTTTTTCTCGAATTCTCCGTTTGCATTATAAAAATATTTGCTAACACCGGAACGTTCCAGAATATTCTTAAAGCTTGCTAAATATTTAGAATCCGCTGTAAGGTTTACGTATACCAGTGGACCATCCGCTGAATCCAAATGGTAAAAGCCGTCTGTTTCATTATATACAAGATTGTAGGACGCTGCTGTTAAATCAAACTCCTTTAATGTTGTGCCTTCCGGCAAAGTATATTTGGAAAGTACTGTTGTTGTTCCATAAATAATCCAAGGTTCATCTGCAACGTTCCACTCTGCATCACCGATACGCTGTACGCCAATCACACACTCTGTTACATTCTCGGTATCAGCTCCAATGACAAGTACCGTTGTACCTGTATCTCCGGTTCCAATCATGCTTGCACTCACGGAAATCGTAAATTTACCATCCACAATTTCTGCTGCATTCATGCTCTGCACAAAGTGAGGAGCGCCATAATATCCAAGTGTTACATCTGCTCCATCGGCTACAGAAAATTCATAAGTACCTGGCTCCGTTGGTGTGAAAAGGAAATAGTTTCTCTCACCGGCTGTTAATTCCGTATACGTGCAGCCTGTTCCTATCTGGTATGAGTCATAGGCATTTTCTCCCACATATAAGGATGTGGCTTCTCCTGTAATTGCCTTCGCAAGAATTACATCTATCTCAGTCTTATCCGCAGAAAGCGTTAAGCCTTGTTCTTCATAATAGTAGCCCTCTGCGCCATCTGTAAACTGTAATTTCACAGTATATTCGCCGGCTTCTAATTCCTTGGTTGCAATTCCTGTTGCGGAATCTACAACCTGCATAGCAGCCTTCGTCTCTCCCTGATAGAACTCTACTACTACACCGTCTGTATAAGGAGTTCCCAAGGCATCCTTGACAGCTACCTTGTATTCTTTTACACCGCCTGTCTGTGTGTCATCTTCTCCACCACCACAGGCACCCAGAATCATTGCGCTGCACAAAAGTACAGCAGCAATGATTGTTCTTTTCATCCGCTTCATAATCATTCCTCCAACTCGAAATTATTTCACACGCAAATTCATTTGTGAACAATTCGCATGCTACTGTGGTCCAAGATGGTCATAGTAATAACAGAGCTTCGTCCACGAATTATCTACATTTTCAAATGTATATTTATCCATAAGCAATTGAAGAACTTCTGCCAATTCTTCGGTTACAACTACACAACCATTACGTTCTACATTTGAGGAATTATCAATCTTATCCACGTATTTCATGATTATATTTGTGTAATCCTCACCTTTACCGTGATAACGGCCTGCAAATACGTCCTCTACCAGATATTCCGTATAGTAGGCCTCATAGTCGTCACCCCAGTAGCTCTTTAAGTACTCAATCGTAGCAGCCTGGTCATTGTTATTCTGCTCTAATGCTGAAAGGACAAACATATCATATTCTGTCTTGCTAAAATCAAAACCGCCCATATCAATCATACCTTTTACGCCCTGATTTGTCATGATTGGGTTACTGAAGATGCCTGTAATACCGGTAAAGTCAACATATATCTTGCTGCCATATTTCTGATTTCCGTTAGCATCTTTTCCTAAATCCTCATACCAGATTCCATCAGAACCAAGTACAACGTCAATACCACCTGCGATTACATGGTACATTGCTTCACCTGTCGCATCACTATCGTATGTGAAGTAGCCCGGTGAGCAGAGACGGAATAAGTCATATGTAGAACCTACATATTCAATATCATAGTAGATATATCCCACTTCATATACATCCCAGAAAGCAATATCGATATAGTATGATTTTCCGGCTTCCATGTAAAATACCATGGATACTTCATCACCCTCATACATTCTCTCGTCTGGTTCATACACAAGAAGCTCTTCACGATTTTCATTGAAAATCCATCCGTTTACTCCCTGTTCTGATTCACTGCGGGATGTAATACGGTATACACCGGATTTTGTAGGTACAAATTCTGCAACAAGACCTCTTGGCATAATTGCTCTATCATAATAGAAATAGTTTGTCTCAACATTCTTGCCAAGTGTTGCGTCATATGCAGAGAAGACTGTAAGACCTTTGATTGGATCTCCTAACTGCACCCCATTTGAACCATATGAAGCATAGTATTTGCAGATTCTTAACCACTCATTGGTATCTGCGGTATCAAAGCCCTTTGCCTCATCTACAGCTTTCAAGAGTGTCTCTAATTCTTTTGTTACCGGACAATATCCGGAAAGTGTTGCATTCGATGCATAGTTACAATACTGTTCTAACAGCTCGAACTGATTCTCACCATTCACATTCAGTGTCTGTGCATCATAGAACATCAAATATACAGATGCTTCTTCGTTGAACTGTGTATAACCAAGGAGGTTCGCCAAAAGGAGTGGACCTGTCTTGCTGCCAACATGATAATATCCGTCTGTATCGTTATAAACAATATCTACATATGTAAAATCAAAGCCATCCTCAGTGGTCGCTGCTTCACGAGGAATATAAGTAGGTGTATCAATTTCCTTCTGGTCTACAACACGAAGATTCTTAATATATACGGTATCATCGCCTTCGTTTGTATCTGAATCCTTCAGGTAACAAAGCGCAAGCTCATAGGTACCATCTTTTTCAGCAATCACCGGATAGCAGGACTGCCAAGCTTCGTTCTCTGCAACGCCGGAAATCTGGAAAATATCCTGGTCATCTACGATAACATACAGTACATCTGAGCCTCTTTCTGTAGAAGCAAGATAATCAAATGCTACTGCCTGACCTGCTTTTAATTCAATATCCGCATAAAGAATCGCATAAGTATCTTCTAACTTCTGGTTTGTAGCGTAAATACACTTCTCCCCATTCTTCTCGCCAATCACAAATGGCCATGAATATTCTGCTGAATCTCCTTCTTCTGCACGGAAGGATGCGATAATATCACCATTGTTGATAGTAGCTGCGATTTCATCAGATGAAGGCATCTCAATATTAGGCTTTACTGCTGTTACCAAATCAGAAACACCATTTTCACAAAGCTTCTGTTCGTAATTGTCTGCTGTAAAGTGGTCAAATGCACTCTTAAATGGTGTGTTGCTTGTGATTGCACCTGATTCTACCAGACAGATAACACCATACTGGTCAATAAATACAGAGGTTGGGTAACCTGTTACACTAAACACCTGTGACCATGATGCAGGACAATCTGCCAATTTGAATGGCAGCTGATTGGTCTGCTGGAAGGCTTTTACTGCTTCAGCTCCATCCAATGGATCTAATGCAATAATTTCAATATCATCTTTATAAATGTTATATTCTTCTGCCATGATAGGGAACTCTGTCATACACCATGAGCATGTGGTATACCAGAAGTTCAACACTACCAGCTTCTTTTCTTTTAATACCTCGGACAGTGTAATCTTTTCTCCATCAGATGTGGTTACTGTGAAGTCATACATAACATCGCCCACACCAAGTGATGCGGTTGAAATATCTTCATCCGCAATAAGAGCTGAATTCAATGTAATAATTGCAGTGCCATTGTTAAAGGAATAGCTTGCCTTTACATCATAACCCTTTGGCGCACCTGAAATTGCAATTGCATAGTTATCGCTTGTAGGAAGACTGAAGGTTACAATACCATTCGCATCTGTTTTTGCAAACTGCTTTAGATCCTTTAAAGTATCATCCGCATAAATATACACGTCAAGCTCAGACATCGCCATTCCGCCTACTGTTTTGACACTAACTGTATAGCTGGTGTTTTGGCCTGTTACTCCTTCGGTCTCTGAGCCATCCGGATTCTCATCATTGCCACATGAAGTGAGAATCAAGCCTGTTGCCATAAGCAGCATACAGGTAAGGAGAACGAATAGTTTCTTTCTCATTTTTCTCATTTGTTCCATTATTTTTACTCCTAAAAAATATAATTCCTAAGCTGATTGTATTCCTCCTGGTTATAGTAGGTATAATCAGCCACACTATCTTCCTAATACTACCATACTTGGAGATTTCAGTCAATAAAAAAGCGTCATTCTGACGCTTGCAAGTTCGCAAGCGAACTTGGGAATTGATGCGTCTGACGACGCAATTTCCTATAAGGATTCGGGTGTCAAAAGGTGCATCTACAAATTATGTTTGACAAATTGCACAAA
>CAYMYV010000039.1:0-12388 GCA_964394775.1 uncultured Lachnobacterium sp.
AGGATTCCCTGGTCTTTCGAAATCTTAGCAACAACAGGAGCTGCACCTGTACCGGTTCCGCCACCCATACCACAGGTAACAAATACCATATCTGCGCCCTTGATTGCAGCAGCTAATTCTTCTGAACTTTCTTCAGCGGCCTTCTCTCCAATTTCAGGTTTTGCTCCAGCTCCCAATCCCTTTGTAAGCTTCTCGCCAATCTGGATTAATGTAGGTGCTTTACATAACTGTAACGCCTGCTTATCTGTGTTAACACCGATAAACTCTACTCCTCCGATATTTTCATCAATCATGCGGTTAACAGCGTTATTACCAGCGCCACCAACACCTATTACGATAATTTTTGCACTAGCATCCGCTTCTGTTGTTCTAATTTCCAGCACGGGGTCTTCCTCCTCTTTCTCTCCCAAGATTTATATCAATTGTAATTCTCAAAAATCATAATATAAGTATTCTATACTCATATACCATATAATATAATTTTTCTGCAAAATAATCAACAGTAATTTATTATTTTTTTTAATTATTCTGTCTTCTCAAACACAATATTTGTCGATTCTTCGTTCCAATTCTCTAAATGTAGTGTTCCAGACATATCTGCAAGCTTTGGAAGTATCTCCTTCATACGCTCTACCTTTTGCGTCAAAAGCTCCGTGGAACCCATACTCACCTCAATGGAGCCATATACTAAAACCGGTTCATTTTCAGTTCCATACAAAATGGCATCCGGTTCCAAAGAATCTCTTTTCAATGTCTGCGTAAGGGTTAATAACTGCTTGAGCAATTTACTATCCGTTGGAAGCTGTTCATATAGCACAACCTCTGTACATTGCAAGCCCTCGATTCGTGGAACATTTTCGATAATTCTTGTAGATGTTTCTACTACAAACCCATCTTTATCAAAATAGGCATTTTCACCGATTGCCGGAATATAGAGATATCCCATCATCCCTTTTTCATACACCTTAATATTAAGGGTGGTCGGATTCTCCATTGTAATTTCCATTGTATCAATGAATGGCAGCTCTTTGGTATCCATGAATGTGTATTTCAAAAATACATATAGGCTGTTCCATGAATAATCATCATTTAATACGGTTGACTTTATCAAAGACTCGTCATACAACTCGTTTCCTTCTACTTTAACGTTCTTGACCACAAAAACCTTCACTACAATAAGTGCGGATACTGCTATCACAAGTACTATAGAAAGAATCGCAAGAAGAATAAGCTTCCAACGAGATTTTTTTCTACGTTTCTCTTTCACCATGTTTACTCCAAATTATTTGATTGCTTCCAGCTTAATTCCCTTGGAAACACTTAACACCAATCCCATCTCCGCCAACAGGAACACAAAGGAGGTTCCTCCATAGCTGATAAATGGTAAAATAACGCCTGTATTTGGAATGAAATTTGTTACAACTGCGATATTTAATATAACCTGAATAGCAATATGAGCCATTACACCAACTACGATTAATGCACCAAACAAATCCTGGGCATTGTTGGCAATAATCATCATTCGCCAAATCAGCAAAATAAACAACAGAATAACGCTGATTGCTCCAAACAATCCAAGCTCTTCACAAATAATTGTAAAAATCATATCATTCTGAGATTCCGGCACATTTCCCAGCTTCTGAAGGCTCTCCCCCAGACCCTTTCCGAAAAGTCCACCGGAACCAATGGCATACAATCCCTGTAAGGTCTGATATCCGGCATCTCCCGCCGCTTCCGGATTCAACCACGCCTGAATACGTCCTTGTCGATATCCTTCTGCCGCAATAAATGCAATAACGAGACCAACTCCTGCTATTCCTACTGCAATAAAATGCCAATATTTTGGACTTGCAACAAATAACATACAAACTGCTATTCCCGCAATAATAATTGCAGTACTCAGGTTCGTTATAGCAACCGCTACAATTAATGGAACAACCAAGCCTAACACCTTCAGCAGGTTCGCGCCTGATTTCAGCTGCTTTGCTACTTTTTCCAAAACCATTGCAAAAAACAGAATAACCCCGATTTTTGCAATCTCTGAAGGCTGAAAGGAAATAGGTCCTAAATCTATCCAGCGAGTGGAACCATGAGAATCTGTACCCACAAAAAATACAGCTACGCATAATGCCAGTGACACAAGGTATGCTAAAACAGCAAACTTCTTCCACCAACGATAGTCTGCCCACGTCAAAAATGCCATCACTATAATACCCAGTATAATATTACGTAACTGCTTTTTCAAATAAAAAGCAGCATCATAATTATACAATGCGGAGTTGGCACACAGGTATGAACTAGAGCTATATAACATAACAAGCCCAAAGCATACCAGAAAAATAATCAAAAACAGCAGATTATAATCAAAATATGTAATTGCCTTTTCCTCTTTGCGCTTTACTTTATTACGCTTCATTCCTGCCACAAAAATTACTCCTTAAGCCCTCTTACAATATCTTTAAAAATGCATCCGCGCTCCTCATAATTGGCGAACATTCCCCAACTTGCACATGCCGGCGACAGTAATACCGCATCCCCTGCAACGGATTTGTCATAGCAATAGCAAATTGCTTCCTCAAAGGCTTCACATATAACAGTATTCATAAATCCGTGCTTATGTGCACACTCTTCTATTTTATGTGCAGTCTGTCCAATCAAAACCAGTTCTTTCACTTTTCCATCAAAGCTTTCTATCCATTCGTCATACTCAGATGCCTTGTCATAGCCTCCGCCAATCAAATAGGTTGGACGATTCATAGCCTTAATTGCTTTGATTGCGGCATCCGGATTGGTTCCCTTGGAATCATTATAAAAACGTACGCCCCTCTTCTCGGTTACATACTCAATTCGATGCTCCACCGCCTGAAAACGACGAAGCACTTCACGAATTGAATCCATTGGCACACCTACACTAACTGCCATAGCACAGGCACTCATCACATTTTCGTAGTTATGTTCACCTAAAATATTGAGTTCATCTACATGAATGACAAGCTCCTCCACTCCATCATGCGCATAATAAATCTCTTTATCCGCATAATAGAAGCCTTCCGTTAATTTACGCTGACTGCTGAAGAAAATCACTTTTGCAGGGCACGTAACTGCAAATTCACGCAACACCTCATCTTCATAATTTAAAACACAAACCTCTTCCTTGGTCTGGTTCTTCGTTATATCCTCCTTTGCACGGATATAGTTTTCCATCGTATGATGACGATTCAAATGATCTGGTGTAATATTAAGAATCGCTGATACCACAGGTTTAAAATCATGTATCGTTTCTAGCTGAAAGCTGCTAATTTCTGCTACGGTTATCGTCTCATCCTTCGTTTTCAGAGCTTCTGATGTATATGGAATTCCGATATTCCCCACAACCTTTACATCAGAAAAATAGTTGCTCATGATTTCTCCTGTTAATGCGGTTGTAGTTGTTTTTCCGTTCGTTCCTGTTATCGCAATGACGCGGCCCTTCGAAAAATAATATGCCAGTTCAATCTCTCCCCAGATTGCTAGCCCTTTATCGCGCATCATATTTACCATAGGAAGATCTGTTGGGACACCAGGACTTAAGACTACCACATCAAACTCATTTGCCTGCTCCTGGGTAATATCACCTAATAACAATGGAATTTGTCTTAGGTCTTCACATTTTGAATATAGCTTCTCTACATCCAAATCCCTGTTTCCGTCAAAAAGCACGGTATCAATTTTCTGTTCTATTAAAAGCTGAGCGGCTGCAATTCCACTAATTCCGGTTCCAACCACCAGCACCTTTTTGTCGTCTAATCTCATTGTCGTCCTCCGAAATACTTATTTCTGAACCAACTTACAGTATACGTTATTTCCAACTATTAATCAAGGTAAGGCAATATGTTTTCAAAGATTTCCTTCGCAATCGGCGCAGCTATGGTTCCACCATAATACACTCCCTGCGGATTGTTGATGATTACCAAAACCAACACCTCCGGATTACTGGCCGGAGCGAATCCCAAAAAGGAAGCAATGTATTTATTATCTGAACGCGGCAGGGTCTGCGAGGTAGCTGTTTTCCCACCTATTTCAAAGCCTTCTATGTACGCCTTACTTCCACCTCCATCGGATACCACCTGTTCAAGCAAATATCTTAGCATTTCGGAGGTTTCCTCCGAACAAATCCCATTCAGGCTGTCATAGGAAAAGTTCTCAACCTCTGCAGTTTCGCTATCAATTACCGCTTTTCCCAAATGCGGTGTCACACGCGTTCCACCATTAATAAGCGAAGATACCGTTGTTGCCAATTGAATAGGGGTAATCTGAAAGGACTGTCCAAATGATATTGTCGCCAATTCTACCGGACCAATATTCTCTAATTTGTGCATAATTGTGCCTGCTTCACCCGGTAAATCAATATTGGTTTTATCTAATAGACCAAACTTCTCAAAATAATGATAGAAGGTCTCTGCTCCCAATCTAAGTCCGACGTCAATAAATACCGGATTACAGGAATTCTCAAGAGCTTCTTCAAAGGTTTCTGACCCATGCCCCGTTGTCTTATGACAACGAATTTTCCTATCCTCAACCACATTATAACCGGGACAATAAAAGCTTTCTGTGATAGACACAACATCCTCTTCCAATGCGGCTGCAGTGGTAATGATTTTAAAGGCAGAGCCCGGTTCATAGGTGTCGTTTACACAACCATTTCTCCACATTTCATTCAAATAATCATTTTCTTCTTCTGTACCTGCATACTGACTATATTTATCAATCAAAACAAACGGCTCATTAAGGTTAAACTCCGGATAATTCACCATTGCGTATATCTCACCATTTTGCGGATTCATAACTAATATACTTACACTGTCTGCTTCCTTTTGCAGATACGCCTTCTCTGCCATCTGCGTACAGAATGCCTGAATATTATAATCAAGCGTTATTTGCAGCGTATCACCGGGAATCGGTTCTTCTCTGGACTCTGCCAAATCAACCACTTCTCGCCCTCTTGCATCTGTATATGTATAAATTATTCCACTCTCACCCTGAAGATAGGAATCATATTTTGATTCAAGGCCTATAATGCCCTGATTATCTGAACCTGTAAAGCCTAACACCTTTGATGCCAGTTCGTCATAAGGATATACTCTTTTATAATCTTCATCAACCTTCACACCATCCAGTTGATAGGATAAAATCTTTTGCCCCACCTCTTTGGATACGTTACTCTTTATTTTTTCAATTGAAGTTACTTTCTCTACTCTTTTTTGAACATACTCTTCTGACAATCCTAATTCCTGAGACAGCACTTGAATCACTTGCTCTTCGTCTGTAATTTGATTATGAATCACCGAAATTGTACATACTGCTTCATTCGTGGCCAGAACAACACCATTTCTGTCTATAATCTCGCCCCTTGCTGCCTTAATCTGTCTTTCGCGCTGTTGCAGCTCAATTGCTTTTTCTGTGTAATAATCATGCCGGAACAGCATAATATATATTAGTCGTCCAACCAGGCAGATTCCACACAGGATGGCAATTGAACCAAAAAGACAAATCTTTTTACGATTGAATGTTTTGTTTCTTTCCATAAAAAACCTCATAATTGCCTTATTGTATCTTATGTAGGCCATTATGAGGTTATGAATGTTTCTCTTATTCTACGATAATCTCTCCATCATCATTTACAGGCGTATCAATATCAACCGGACGCTCTCCATTAAAATAAACATCGGTTCCGGTAATTCCGAGATTCGCATTCGCACCAGTTAACTCCTCGTCCTGATAAATATTCATATATGGAAGCACCTCTTCCAAAATCTCACGTACAATATTCTGTGCATAATAGCTGTGCGCCTGGTCTTCAGAGTTTGGTTCATCTACTACACAGTAGATAACAAGCTCCGGATCATCATATGGTGCAAACCCAACAAAGGACACCAAATAGTTTTCTTTATCTCGACCAATCTTTTCTGCTGTTCCTGTCTTGCCACCCATAGAATATCCGTCTACTTTGGCAGTTGTACCGGTACCTTCGGATACCGTACTATACATATATTTTCGTAAAATATCACTTGTGCTCTGTGAGACAGTCTGCTTTAATACAGTTGGCTCCGTAGTAGAAAGGGTACTACCGTTTGCATCCACAATCTTACTTACCAGATATGGTTTATAATAAGTACCGCCATTAACCAGGGAGGAAAAAGCACTAACCACCTGAATCATGGTAGCATTATAGTTCTGTCCAAATGCGTTTGTCGCCATATCGACGGTTGTCATATTCTCTTCTGTATAGATTAAGCCAGCTGTATTTGCTTCGCCCGGAAGGTCAATTCCAGTCTTCTGTCCAAAGTTGAAAATTCCCTGATATCTTGCGAAATCATGAATGCTGATAAAATTTCGCATCTGCATAATGGAATCATTACAAGAGTCCATCAATGTCTTTTCTAAGGTTTCCACTCCATGTCCGTAAACATTTACACAATTAATGGTATGTCCGGCAATTGTCTCATGCCCATCACAGGTAAATGTCATATTCGTATTTAACGAGCCTGTCTCCAGACCACCTGCAATTGTAAATGGCTTCTGCACAGAACCAGGCTCATATGTTTCTGTAATGCAATAGTTCTTCCAGATACTATTGAGTGCTGTTAAAATCTCTTCATTGGTTGCAGCCGCCTTTTCTTCCTCTGTCATAATTCCGGACAAATCACGCGGATTATTCAAATCAAAGGTCGGATACTCTGCCATGGCTAATATCGCACCTGTTTTTGGATTTTGAATAATAACTGCTGTATTTGTACTGCCGTCACCATCTCTGTAGTTGTTCGCATAGACTTCATTAAATTCCTTGATTTTTGCTTCTACAATAGACTGGATATTTGCGTCAATAGTTGTCACTAATGTATTTCCATCCTGTGGAGAAATTACCGTTTTTTCAAAATCACTATCTGAATTCAAATATCCGTATTCCCGTCCATTAATACCATTTAAGGTACTATTATAATAATTCTCCAAGCCGATGGTTCCCACATTACCGGAAGATACAAATCCAATCACGGAGCTTGCCATGGAACCAAATGGATAGCTTCTCTGGTATTCTTTCTCAAACCATACACCCTTGATATATGGATTTACCTTATTTCCATCTTCATCCACTTCTTCCTGCAGACTGACAAAGCTCTGAATATCGTCATAGGACATCTTCTTCTTTAAAATGATATAGCGACTATCTTTTCTATCTCTTGCATAATCGCGAAGGGTATCCTCGTCCAAATCCGGAAAACAAGTAATCAGCGCTTCTATCGTAGGCTCCAGATAAGACTCATTACTTGTCATAACATAACAGTCCAAAATTACATTATAAACAGCCACACTGGTAGCCAGAACTGTTCCTGTGCGATCTACAATGTCGCCTCTTTGATATGGAATAGTTACGCTATCGTATGACTGCATAGACAGTACTTTCTTTTCGTATTTTTCTCCGCTTGTATAGTTGATGTACATAAGTCTTACAATGAGTATACATAAGCAAAGCAGTACTACTGTAAATAATACTACAAGCTTTTTGCGCATTCCTTTGTTAAACTTAAACACACGTTTTCTTGGTTTACTAGCTTCCTTTTTTGCCACCTTGTTACTCCTAAATTACTTTGGAATATCACTATACTGGTCCATGAAGTTATTGTTCTCTACAGAAAAATAAATTACCTGTTCCTCTGTTGCATAGTTCATTCCCAGCTGATTAATTGCTACATCTTTAATATAATCCAAATCTACGGATGTTACAATCTCTTTATATCTTGCGTCGTTATCAGCCTTTAAATCTGTAATCTGGCTCTCGAGTGAGGCAATATGCTTCATTCTCTGGCTCACCTGAGACTGCATCTGAATCAAAGATACGGCCGCAAATGCAATAACCACTACACAAACCGAAAGGAACATAACGTATCCCTTGCTCATGTATAGTGCACGTTCCCGGTTTCTTCTGGCAGCATTTCTTCTGTGTTTTCTGCGTTGCTCTTCTTCTATTTTACGTCTGTCCGGTCTCTCTGGACGTCTAACAGGCTGTGTCTGCAGCTCTCTGACCGTACTTCCGTTTACGTAATATGTTCTGCTCATTTTCTCTTACTCCCAAAACTACTATTATTTCTCTAATTGCTTCTCGAAAACACGAAGCTTTGCACTCTTAGATCTGCTATTTACTTCTAACTCTTCTTCAGAAGGAAGAATTGGTTTTCTCGTAGCCACATGCCCCTGTGACATCTTGCCACATACACAAATCGGAAAATCGCTTGGACATGTGCAAGGATTTTCATTTTTCTTAAAATTGGACTTTACAATTCTGTCTTCTAAGGAATGGAAGGTAATAATACATATTCTTCCATCATCCTTTAAAAGGTCTATCATATCATCCAAGGTATCTTTCAATACATCAAGCTCGTGGTTTAATTCAATTCTAATTGCCTGATAGGTACGTTTGGAAGGATGTCCCCCTGTCGCCTGTACTTTCATTGGGATTGCCGCACTGATAATATCATTTAGCTGCCCGGTGGTTAGAATTGGTTCTTTTTTTCTGGCGTTTACAATGTGCTTTGCAATGTTCTTCGCAAATTTATCTTCTCCATAATCCCTGATAATGCGAAACAGCTCCATCTCGCTATACTCATTCACAATATCCTTTGCTGTGAGTGTTTGTCTGTCATCCATTCGCATATCCAGTGGTGCATCTGCACTACGATATGTAAATCCTCTCTCCGGTGTATCCAGCTGGAAGGAAGAAACGCCCAAGTCTAAGACGATTCCATCCACTTTATCAATTCCCTGTTCTCGTAGAACCTCTCGCATATTGGAATAATTACTTCTTACGATAGTTACAAGGTCTCCAAATTCAGCTAACCGTTCACCTGCAGCACGAATCGCATCTGCGTCTTGATCAATACCGATAAATCGACCCTGTCCATTCAGCCGCTTACACACTTCATAAGCATGTCCACCACCACCAAGGGTTCCATCCACATAGATTCCGCCAGGACGAACATTCAAATATTCAATTGTCTCTCCCAATAATACGGAATAATGATTAAACTCCATGGTCCCTATCCTCTAAAAAATTAAATTCCAAATCCAAGCTCTGCCATATGTTCTGCAACGTCATCCATATCTTCGAATTCGCCATTATCCTTCCATCTGTCTTTGCTCCAGATTTCCACACGGCTTAATACGCCAACAGAAACTACATCCTTATCAATGCCTGCATACTCTCTCAGGTTTGAGGGAATCAAAATTCTTCCCTGCTTGTCCACTTCACAGGTTGCTGCACCCGCAAAGAAGAAACGCATGAATCTTCTTGCGTCCTTGGAGGCCGCTTTGTTCAGATTGCTGGTAAAGGATTCTTCTACTCGCTTCCATTCCTCATGGGAATACACGAACAAACAGCCATCTAAGCCTTTGGTGATAACAAATTCTTCCCCAAGCTGTTCACGGAACTTGGACGGAACAATTAATCTGCCCTTGGCATCAATTGTATGGTTATATTCACCCATGAACATGGCCGTTTCTCTCCTTTCTCAACGATTATGTGGCATGATGAAAAGTTATCCACAATGTTATCAACTTATCCACCACTTTGCACCACTTTTATTCATTAAAGCTCCACTTTCCTCCACTTTTCTATTATCATACTCCATAAAAGCAGTAAAATCAAGCCTTTTTAGAGAAAAAGTACTGTTTAATCAATAAAAAAAGAACGTATAACTATGTGCTATACGTTCTTTCAAATTCTGTACTCTATTCAGTTTTTACGCTGAAATTTGTTCTTCCAATTTGATATATTCTTCAATCAGCTTGTCTAATTCAACACTTTTCTTATAATATACTTCATACTTATCTTCTACAATTGAAGCATTGAGTTCCTCTCTCAGTGCTTCAATTTTTGATTTAAGTCCGATGTATCTTTCCACTTTACTCTCCTTCACTTTGGATTTCCTGAGTCACATTAGCCTTCTTCATACTCTTGCGTTTTAGTACAATCCATACAACCGCAACCGTCATCATTACCACTGCCACAACCATAGACACCGGGACTCCAATTCCCGGAATTAACAGCTGATCCGTTCTAAGAGATTCAATCCAAAATCTGCCTGCTCCATAACCAAACAGATATATTAAGAAGATTTCTCCATCAAATTTGCGATGCTTCATGTAACATAACAAAATAATCAGTACACCGAGGTTCCAAAGAGATTCATATAGAAAGGTTGGATGTACCTGAATATAAGAGATACCATCGACAATCACAATGTTCTCTTGTAACTCCTGAGTAATCTCTCCGCTTCGTACAGCAGACACCGGTAGCTGCATGGCAAAAAGGCCATCTGAATAACCTCCAAACGCTTCTCTGTTAAAGAAATTCCCCCATCTGCCTACCATTTGTCCAAACGCAACCGCAGGACCTGCAACATCGGCAATTGGACCGATTTTCATTTTTTTACCCTTTAAATATGCACATACCGTGATGATTGCAGCGATAATGCCACCATAAATGGCTAGCCCACCTTCACGGATATTAAATATTCGTGTAAGGTCCTGACTATAGTACTCCCACTGAAATGCCACATAATATAATCTGGCTCCAATAATAGCAGAAACAATTGCTATAATTGCTATATCATAGATTTTCTCATAATCATGTCCGTTTTTCTTGGTGAGATGAACCGCTAGCATGATTGCTCCCATCATTCCAATCGCAATCGTAATTCCGTAATAGGCTATTGAAAAATCTCCTATCCTTATGTTCTTACCGACATGATCTAAATAAATATGTAAGTTCGGAAAATTAATATTATAATCCAAAATTCTAACCTCCTGCCATATGGTATGTCCATTTTACGATATTACCCCACAAAAATCAACCAATCCAGGGCACAAGTTGTCGCTATATTTCGACAAACAATATGGACTTTTTATGCTAAATACGCATTTTCTTCTTTTTTCATCAGCTTCATTTCGCCGATTTTCCAGATTATTCTGGAGAATCGGCAAAATGTTACCAGATAAAGCTTTATTTCTGGACGAAGCTTCCACATTCTGTTTCGCCACTGGTTACCGCATGGTTGCCTGCAATACCAATATGGTCTGCACGACATACTTTTGCATCATTAAATTTGCAATTTGTTGCATTACAAGCAACATTTGTGTCCTTTTTTGCTCCACCACAAGCATTTACTAAGGTGTTGGTTCCCTTTGGTGAAAAGCTCTCACAAATTGTCTCTGAAGACTTATGTGCCTCATGTCCACCTACTGTGATATTTTCTCTTCTGCAGCTGTTATTATTGTTATAGGCACAGCTTATAACATTGCAATCCAATTTTACCATGATTCTACCTCCAATTTTACGGATATTTGTATCCGAAGTTGCATTTTTAGTATGAATCATTTATTAAAATATATGCTTGCTAATAATTGACAATACTTTGTAGAAATTTCTTAAAAAATCTAAATATAGCTGCAACATTCATAAATGCTGCAGCTATACAAGAATTTGTGCTTTGAATTTATTTTGTTGCTTCTTCCACTTCGATTTTGCGAATTGCTTTTGTACGGATTTCCTTGCAAATCTGGTCAACAAATTCAGCTAACGGTTTCACACCTTCATCACCGGCAAAACGGCTTCTTACAGAAACAGTTTTGTCGATTTCTTCCTGTGCACCTACTACAAGCATGTATGGAAGTCTGTCCATACGAGCTTCACGAATCTTGTAGCCAATCTTTTCCGCGCGGTTATCTACTGTTGCATCTACGCCATTTGCTTTTAATTCTTTCATGACTTTTTCTGCATAATCAACATATTTCTCAGAAATCGGAAGTACACGTACCTGCTCCGGACAAAGCCATGTTGGGAACTTACCTGCGTATTTTTCGATTAACCATGCAAGTGTTCTTTCGTAGCAGCCAAGAGATGTTCTGTGGATAATATATGGACGAACCTTTTCACCATTCTGGTCTACATAGTACATATCGAATTTTTCTGCGATTGCGCAGTCTAACTGGATTGTAATCATGGTATCTTCTTTGCCATATACGTTCTTAGCCTGAATATCAATCTTTGGCCCGTAGAATGCAGCTTCACCATCCTCTTCTGTGAAGGATACACCTTTTTCTACTAATACCTGACGAAGAGCATCCTGTGTGGAATTCCAGTAATTGTCGTCTCCAAGGTATTTTGCCTTGTTGTTTGGATCCCATTTGGAAAGACGATATGTTACGTCATCCTGTAATCCCAATGTTGAGAGAATAAAGTAAGCCAGGTCAAGACATGCCTTTAATTCTTCTTCTGCCTGGTCCGGACGGATTACATTGTGTCCTTCTGAGATTGTAAACTGGCGAACACGTGTCAAACCATGCATTTCTCCAG
>CAYMYV010000040.1:0-7376 GCA_964394775.1 uncultured Lachnobacterium sp.
GTAAATACCATGAATGTCATCCACTACATGCATGATAAATATGCTTATGAAAAAATACAGATGGCACTTCATGATACATCGGTAGAGCGATTGATGGCATTTGGCATTGCAGGTCTTTCTGTAGTGGCAGATTCCTTAAGCGCAATCAAATATGCCAATGTAAAGCCAATTAAGGACGAGGAAGGCTTTATTGTTGAATTTGAGACAACCGGAGAGTTTCCAAAATATGGTAACGATGATGACAGAGTTGACTTTATTGCAAGGGACATGGCTCACACCATAATCGAAGAATTACGCAAAACACCAACCTACCGCAATGCAGTTCATACGCTTTCTGTATTAACCATTACTTCAAATGTCATGTATGGTAAAAATACAGCGGCGACTCCCGATGGAAGAAAAGCTGGCGAAGCATTTGCGCCGGGTGCAAACCCTATGCATAATCGTGAGACAAATGGTGCGATTGCATCCTTAAGCTCTGTTTCAAAAATCAGCTATGATGATTGCCGTGACGGCATTTCTAACACCTTCTCTATCACACCGGATGCATTAGGTAAGAGTGAGGAAGAAAGAGTGGATAATCTGGTAACCATCCTGGATGGATATTTTGAGAAAAAAGCACATCATATCAATGTAAACGTGATGAACCGTGAAACACTTATGAAGGCTTATGAAGACCCTGAAAGCTATCCAAATCTTACGATTCGAGTTTCCGGTTATGCAGTAAACTTTAATAAGCTTTCAAAAGAGCAGCAGCGTGAGGTTATCAGCCGTACGTTCCATGAAGCGATATAAGGGCAAATAGTATACCGCGAAAGGAGATATACATATGGGTTATACGATTTGGGATTTGACAGCATACTTCATTATGTATTCATTTCTTGGCTGGGTGCTTGAAGTATGTATTGTAGCGATAAAGGACAGAAGATTTCGAAACAGAGGATTTTCTAATTTGCCGTTTTGCGTGATGTACGGCATTATGATGGATATTCTAATTGTAATATGGCCAAATCTTGTGGATTACACAGGCTATAAGTTTGTGGCTGTATTTGCTGTATTTGTGGTGGTGCAGTCTGTGACTGAATTTTTTACAAGCCGTATCTGCAAGAGAATGCTTTGGAAATATGAGGATATGACACCTTATGAGGGACAGTGGCAGAATCTGTTGGTTGCAATTATTTTTGCACTGGTTTTGTGGTGTGCAATGGAGCTGTTGCATCCACTCGTGTTCCTAGTCGTAACTGTGTTGCCGGATATTCTAGTGAAGATTTCTTGCATAGTTATTGGTGGATTGCTGATACTGGATTTTCTGATTATACTCTATATTATGTTTCGAAATAGGGGAAACCTGAGAGTTAACGAATATCAGCAGAAGCAACGCCAGTATCAGGATGGTATCAATAGCCGTATTTACAATCATATTTGGAATCGTATAGAGAAAGCCTACCCTCATATGGAGAGCAATCCGGAGCAGAAAGAAGCTTATGTGTTTGCAAAGGGTATTTGCGTGGACAAAATCATTTGGGTATTTCTTGTGTCTGCATTATTAGGAGATATTATAGAAACCATATTTTGCCGCTTGACAGCCGGGGTGTGGATGAGCCGTTCCAGCGTGCTGTATGGTCCATTTAGTATTGTATGGGGACTTGGTGCAGTGGTACTTACCCTGGTGTTGTCACGGTTTGCAGAAAAAGCAGACAGATATATTTTTTTAATTGGTGCATTGCTTGGCGGTGTATATGAATATGCCTGCAGTGTGTTTACGGAAATTGTGTTTGGAACTGTATTCTGGGATTACAGCCATATGCCATTTAATATTGGTGGACGAACAAATCTGTTGTATATGATTTTCTGGGGAATTCTTTCGGTGATATGGATTAAGATGATTTATCCACGCATGAGCAAGGGGATTGAAAAAGTACCGCCATTGCCAGGAAAGATTATTACATGGCTGCTGGTTGTATTTATGGTTTGTAATGCATTGATTTCCGGAATGGCGATGCTCCGTTATACCGAACGTCAGGATGGAATTGCCGCAGATAATGTGGTAGAGGAATTTTTAGATAATACTTACAAGGATGAGCTTATTGAGAAGGTATGGCCGAATATGGTTATTACGGAGTAGAGGATTTGCTATGGGAAATGAATTAAAGATGACGGTTTCCGGAATTGTTCCAAAGGATGGAAGACCAAATATTTATGTGGTGTTTGAAGAGGGAACCCGAAAAGCGGAGGGCTCCGTTCCTGACTGTATCATTATGAGTCATAATGGATTTTCGGATGAAGAGGTTAGGATGTTAGAACGCTATATGAAGGAACAGCAGGATGCCATCCGGGCTCTTGCGAAGGACATTAATCCAATTAAAGCCATGATGAAATAACACTGCAAAAGAAATGACGTTGCTAATGAAGTGACGTTACAAGTAAAATGCCGTTACAAATAAAATGATGCGAATAAAAAAATGGCACTACGAATGAAATATTTAGGTATCACAAGAATGTTTTTGTGTGGCACCTAAGAAATCGCATAAAAAGAGCTGATTTTAGGTATACGACTAAAATCAGCTCTTTTACCTTATAGGATTCAGGTGTCTTTTATTGATAATGCAGTCGCTCGTGGAAAATCATTTCATAATAGTCCAGAATCTCACCTAGTGGCACGGCCACAGTCTCTTGATAGCTTTCACCATCCGCAGTGTCATAGGTGGTAAAACCGCGTACCATGGCAATCAGGTATCCGTGTCCATCAAAGATGGCTGAGCCAGAGGTTCCGGCGACAGGCTCCATGGAGATAATGCATTCATTAATGTCTTCGTATTCATTCCAGGTACGTGTGGCTTCTTTATACACAAGATATCCAACAGCCTCTGTCCAGACCTCTCCATCAATATCAATGCTGGTGTAACAAAGATTAATCGGCAGCTCATTATCCAACGCTTCCCAGTAGCTCTTATTGATGTGTACTGTGCGGAGCGTTTTGACATATTCAGGAGTCACGCAGGCCTCATTGTCATCATCGCTAATTGGGATTCGTAAAAATGCAATGTCCTCTCTTGGGTCAGCAGCAACTACTGCAGCATATTTGTAAGTGCCATCATGAAAAACAATCTGCGGTGTGAGGTCACCGGTAATAACATGCTGATTCGTGGCGATTGTGACAAAGTTTTCGTCAATTTTGAGAATGTATCCGCTGCCGAAAGTGTCATTGTAGCTGTTTTCAATATGAATCATTGCCGGCTCCATAACATCCTGAATCAATTCAGGATTGTTTTCTGTATAATAGCCACTATCGTAGATGTTGGTAGCACCTATAATGACATGCTCATTCATGTTAATGGCATGGGTGTTTATGAGCTCTTGCAGGTCTGCTGCAGGGTATACGTGCACCTTGGTGGCAGCATAAGTCTCGAGCCCATAGTCATCTCTTGCAGTGTAAAGAACCTCGTAGGTTCCTGCATTCGCAATATCTACAGCAGAAGAGTCAATTTTTACATCATTGACACCATACTCAGGATCCAGGAAATCCCAGGCAGTAATATAATCCGTATAATCTATATTTTTTCCAACTGCCAGATAAATATCAGTCTCAGCCTCAAGCACCGGTGGTTCTTCCACCGTTACATTGAGAGACAAATAGGTAGTATTGTTATAGGCGTCTATCGCCGCTACGGTCAGTGTATAAATACCGCCATGCTCAAGGGTGTAGCTCTGTGCCCAAAGGTCGCGACCCTTGATAAAGAGATTTTCAATATAGACAGCATCCTCCGGATTGCCTTCTACCTGTATTTTTTCTGCTACAATGTGCTGAAACAGAAGGCGTTCCACACCGGTATTATCCGTGGCCTTCATACCAATGGTATTGACGGTAATATAGTCGCCTTTTTCTACTGTGATATTTTTGACATTACAGGTTAGTGTTGGTGCTGTAGTATCTGTTATGGTGATGGTGGTGGTGTATTTTTCAAGGCCGTGATAGATATAGACCGGGTATTCGCCTACCGTTCTATAATCCACAGAAGAGGTATCTACAACCGATAAATTTACGCACCAATCGGCTCCTTTTAAGAAAAGGTCCGGTGTAAGATTTGGCTTTTTTCCAGCCTCAAGTGTGATGGAGCTATATGCATTTTCCACGGCGAATAGGGGAGAAGCCATAAATATGACCGCACCAATTGCCAAAACAATCATTGTAATAGGAATCAGAAGCAGCTTCTTAAGTCGTTTCATCTAAGTCCCTCCAAATTTATTTCCTATAGAAATTATTGCCCATTTTTTCAGATATTTCAAGAGTATGTTTGCAAAGAATGCAAAGCTAGTATATAATAGTTTGGTTAGGGGGGAAAGGAGTCTTAAAATGGTGAAACTTAAAAGAATACTTAACGAGATATTTATTGACGGATTAAGTGGAATGGCAACGGGACTATTCGCAACCCTAATTATAGGAACGATTATTCAACAGGTCGGAGAATTAATTCCTGGCGTTGCAGGAGAGATGCTCTATATTATGGGTAAGCTCGCCGCCAGTGTTACCGGTGCAGGTATCGGTTGTGGAGTGGCCGTTCGATTAAAAGAAAGCCCATTGGTGATTTTATCAGCAGCAACTTGTGGTATGGTGGGAGCCTTTGCCGGCAAAATTCTTGCAGGCGCAGTTCTTGTAGATGGAAATATCGTATATTCAGGTCCGGGAGAGCCACTGGGCGCATTTATAGCGGCAATGGTAGGCATCTATATGGGACGTTTGGTATCCGGAAAAACGAATGTGGATATCCTGGTTACTCCATTTGTAAGTATTGTGACAGGCTCGGCTGCGGGGCTTATTGTGGGGCCACCGATTTCTAAGTTTATGACATTTTTGGGTGAACTTATCAACATTGGAACACAGCAGCAACCATTTTTTATGGGAATTATCGTATCCGTTTTGATGGGTATTATTCTTACCCTTCCAATCAGCTCTGCAGCACTTGGAATCATTTTAAATCTTTCCGGGCTGGCAGCGGGCGCAGCTACCGTTGGATGCTGTGCAAATATGATTGGCTTTGCAGTGGCAAGCTACCGTGAGAACAAAGTCAATGGTCTTTTGGCGCAGGGGCTTGGAACATCTATGCTCCAGATTGGCAATATTGTAAAAAAACCAATTATCTGGCTCCCGGCTATTATTACCAGTGCGATTTTGGGACCGGTATCCACTATGGTGTTTGGTATGACCAATAATGCGACTGGTTCGGGTATGGGAACCGCAGGACTTGTGGGACAGATTACCACTTATCAGACCATGGCGGCGGATGGCGATGCTGTAATCGTTTTAATCAAGATAGTACTTTTACATTTTGTCCTTCCAGCAGTACTGTCTTTGGGTATTTCAGAATTCATGCGTAAAAAAGGCTGGATTAAGGACGGAGACATGAAGTTAAGTGTTTAGAGGAAAAATATGACTGAACTGGAAAAATTAAAAGAAGAGTTACAACAAAAGATGAGAGAGCAAGAGGCCCTGGAGGAGAGAATACAGAGGCTTCAGATTGAGCCAGAGGTTCCAGAAGTGCAGGAGCCACAAGAGGTGGAGGAGCTTCAGGAAAAACAGGAGCCGCAGGAAGTGCCGGAACCTCAAGGAGTGTCGGAACTTCAGGAAGAACAGGAGCCGCAGGAATTATCGGAAATTCATAAGGTGCCGGAGTCTCAGGAAGTGCAGGAACTTCAGGACGAGCAGGAGCCGCAGGAATTATCGGAAATTCATAAGGTGCCGGGGGCTCAGGAAGTGCAGGAACTTCAGGACGAGCAGGAGCCACAGGAATTATCGGAAATTCATAAGGCACAGGGGGCTCAGGAAATACCAGAATCTCAAGGGGTATCGGAAGATGAATTAAGCGAGGAAGAGGACGACCTCCAAGAACTGGTAATTCCGCAGGAGGAGTCAGCCGGGGAAAAGAAAACCAGACGGAAGAAGAAAATGATAGGGCTTGTCTATAATCTTCTGATTGTTGTCGGCGTGTGCCTATTGCTGTATGGTGGATATTCTTTGTATGATACATATCGGGACGAAAAAGAGGCCGAAGCGGATTATGGGAAAATAAAGGATAATTATGTGCAGGTCCCTAATATTTCCCAGAATTCAGGAAATTCAGAAGGTGATGAAACGCAGGATGGTACGGGAACCGAAGGAACTAGCGGCACGGAAGAAGCTCGTCCAAGAGAATGGTATGAGATGATCTGGGTAGACCTTAAGGGCATGCAGACCCAGATAAATCCGGATATCGTTGGATGGATATTCTTTGAAAATGAAGATATCAGCTATCCGATTTTATATTCTGAGGACAATGCAGAGTATGACCGTGTCATGTACAATTACGAATATTCCCGTGGTGGAAGTATCACTTTGGAGGCGGCAAATTCTTGGGATTTTTCAGATATCCGCAATGTCATCTATGGACATAACATGACGAACGAGACCATGTTTGGAAAGCTGAGAAAATATGACCAGATAGAAGGCTATTATCAGGAGCATCAATACTTCCAGCTGCTCTATGATGGAATGGTATATCGTTATCAGATATTCTCTTATTTTAAGATACATGAGAAAGAAGTATCCTATATTAATGTAGACTTTGAAGTAGGGTCAGATGAGTATGAGGCATTCGTAAAGAATTTAGTCGAAAAGTCTACCATAGATACAGGAATCTCTGTAAGCGGAGCTGATAAAACAGTAACGCTTCTTACATGTGCACCGAACAATACTTATCGTTTCCTTGTAAACGCGGTATTGGTGGACCAGCATGCTATGGCAGATGAGAATGGAAAGTATCCGGATGAGCCAGATACTGAGATTGGAACAGAGCCAGATGCAACAGAATCAGAGGATACTGAAACGGAAAATGACAGCGAAGCCTCTAATACACAGGATAGTGAGACGGAATCTGAGGACAATAGCCAGCGACCAGGCAGCGAGAACTATACCTATACGGATATAGGAAAATACATGTGGGCAACCACTGGTGTTAAGGTTCGTAATCAGCCAAGCACAGATGGCATAAGAATTGGATATCTCTCCAAAGACATGGAAGTATATGTAGAAGCAGTATGTAATGAAACCGGCTGGTATCGTGTGCATGTAAACCGCATGACTGGTTATGTAAATGGATATTATCTGACGGATGTGAAACCAGTTACGGAACCAACAGAGTCAGAAAGTACGACACCGGGAAGCGAGACGCCAGGAACGGAAACGCCGGGAACAGAGACACCGGGAACAGAGACACCGGGAACAGAAACGCCGGGAACAGAGACACCGGAAACAGAAACACCGGGAACAGAAACACCGGGAACAGAAACACCGGGAACAGAGACACCGGGAACAGAAACACCAGGCAGTACAGAACCAGGTA
>CAYMYV010000040.1:7476-12228 GCA_964394775.1 uncultured Lachnobacterium sp.
ACACCGGGAACAGAGACACCGGGAACAGAAACACCAGGCAGTACAGAACCAGGTACAACAGAATCAACGACGACAGAGTCTGAAAGTACATCGGAATCAGAAACAGAATCGCAAGCTCCAAGCGAGTCTCAATCGGACGATCCGGCGGATGAACCTAGTATCGTAGAGACAACTGAATCGGCAGAATAATGGGTTTGCAAACTGTGGAATAGTACTAAAGTCATGGATATATTGTTAGTGTAAAATCGATGATTTGTGCAAAATTACCAAAAGACCTAGCTTAAGGCTGGGTCTTTTATTTGGTTTTTGGTTATTAAATTAAATATTTAACAAAAATCTAAAATATTATAGAAAAACATTTGCAGTCAAATTGAAATGTGCTATAATAAGTCATACTTAAAAAAGTAACCTAATCTTAAGGAGGAAAAGGAAAATGAAAAAGAAAATTTTTGCACTTGCTCTTGCAGCAGTAATGCTCGTTTCAGGAGCTATGACAGCTATGGCTGCAACAACAGAAGTTGATTGTTCAGGATGGTGGGTTGCATTTTCTGATGCTTATGAAGTAGATGAAGATGGACTTGAGCTTACATTCAAAAACACAACTTATGAATCAGCAACAGCTAACTGGAATGGACCTATCTATATTGTATACGAGGGTACAACAGAAAAAGCCGTAATGAGAGGCGATTTATACGGATGGTCAGTTCCAGATGGTACAGCAGAAGAAGGCTATGAACTTGTAAGTGATGGAACAAACTCAGGATATTGGGTAAACACAAATAGCAACAACTGGGCAGTTAGAGGTTATACATTTGAAAAAACAGCTGAACCTGCAGATTGGACAGCATATCTTCCAGCATTAAAAGCAGGCGCTGATTGTTCAGTAAAAGCTTCTATCGAAAATAATGTGCTTACAGTAGTATTTACAGTTGCTGATGCTGTTTCTACAGCAACATATCCTGTTTCTGGAACAGAAGCTGTTACAATCGTGCTTGGTGGTGAATTATGTAAACTTTCAGAAATCACAGAAGTTGTAAAAGAAGTTCCATCAGAAACAACAACAGAATCTAACACAGAAGATAATATCGTTGACGAAAAAGGCGATTTAGGCTCAGTAGCTTACATGGTATTATTAGCTGGCGCTGCATTAGTAGTAGTTGCTTTCGTTAGCAAAAAGAAATTCGCTTAATCAATCATTGAATTAAATAATTTCTAATACAGAAGAACTTCGGCATATTTGCCGAAGTTCTTTTTTGCCTTACAGGAAATTGCGTCGTCAGACGCATCAATTCCCAAGTTCGCTTGCGAACTTGCAAGCGTCAGAATGACGCTTTTTTGCTTTATAAGATTCGGGTGTCAAAAGGTGCTTTTACAAATTATGTTTGGCAAATTGAACAACACAATTTCATATCTTGTATCTTGCAATCAAGCATCAAATATGATACAATACATTTAGGATATAAATCCATCTGCGCAGAAATCTAACCCACTCGGGAATATTTCCCCGATACGGTACAACTGAATACAGCATATACGAAAGAGAGGATGTTTTATGACTCAAACAGACAAAAGCATACCTGCCGGGTCTTATCTCAATGCAACAGGTGTAGTCGGTTATGGCATGACAAATGATTATATGTTTCGAGCAGTTTTGCAGAAGAACGAGAAGGTTTTGAAAGGACTGATTTGTTCATTGCTGCATTATAGAGAAGATGAGATACAGACAGTGCAAATTATGAATCCGATTGAGCTAGGCAAAGCATTGGATGAGAAAGTGTTCATTTTGGATATTAAGGTTTTGTTGAATGATGATACAGTGATTAACCTTGAAATGCAGATGACAAATGAGCGGAATTGGGAGGAGCGTTCATTAAGTTATTTGTGTCGTTCGTTTGACCAGCTATATCGTGGACAAGATTATTTGAGGGTTAAGCCAGCGATTCATATTGGATTTTTGAATTTCGCGCCATATGAGGGAGATGAGGAGTTCTATGCTACTTACAAAATGATGAATGTAAAAAATCATCGTCTATATAGTGACAAATTTGTTCTGAGTGTGGTAGACTTAACTCATATAGAACTGGCAACGGAAGAGGATAAGGATAGTCAGCTTGACTATTGGGCGAAACTCTTTACCGCAACGACATGGGAGGAATTGAAGATGATAGCAGAAAAGAATGCAAGTATGTTAGAAGCAACCCAAACCTTATATGAACTTAATTCGGATGAGCTAACCCAGGAAATGTGTTATGCGCGTGAAGAATATTATCGTCGTCAAAGAACCATGGATCGTGAATTGGAAAGACTTCAAAGTGAAATTAACTTGAAAGAAAATGAGATGGCTGAGAAAGACAAGGCGATGGCTGAGAAGGACAAGGCGATGGCTGAGAAAGACAAGGCGATGGCTGAGAAGGACAAGGCGATGGCTGAGAAGGACAAGGTGATGGCTGAGAAGGACAAGGTGATGGCTGAGAAGGACAAGGCGATGGCTGAGATAAGCGAGCAGAATGAGAAGCTAATGGAACGTATACAAGAGTTAGAAAAGCAACTGGAATTAAAGAAATAATGAAATGGTGGCTGTAGGGTTACAGCCACCATTTATATATACAAGAATTTATTTTTGGATAAAAATTGCACCATAAGCACCAGGTCCAACATGAACACCGATGGTTGCGCCAATCTGAAGGCGCTCTGCACAGTTGACACCGGCAGCAGATAATTTCTCTTCCAGCTTCTCTGTGTTTTCATCGCCATAAGCGTAGATGGAGTAGACGGGGAAGTTTTCGTCTATTTCGTATGCGGAAATATTCTTAGTGAGAGTAGCAATTGCTTTGTTACGGCCAAGACATTTTCCTGTTACATGCACTTTACCCTCTTCGTTTACGGTGATGAGTGGTTTGATGTTTGCAAGCTCGCCTACGGCAGCGGTTGTTTTGCTTACGCGTCCGCCTTTGCAGAGATATTCAAGTGTATCAACTGCAGCAAGGATGACGATGCGGGATTTTAACTCTTCTAAGGCTTCTGCAATCGTAGCTGCATCCTTGCCTTCGCCTCTTAACTTACATGCATATTCGCCAAGATGACGAATACCATATGTGGCGGATAAAGAGTCTACAAGATAGATGTTATCGTATTCTACCATGTCTTTTGCGAGGAATGCGCTCTGGTAGGTTCCGCTTAATCCGGAAGACAAGGTGATAACAACCATGGAGTCCCCTTTTTCTTTGACATCTTCGAAGATTTCCAGGAAATCCTGTGGAGATGGCTGAGATGTTTTTGGGAACTTGCCCTGATTGATTAAGATGTCATATATTTCATCTCTTGTTATATCTACGATATCGCGATAATTTTGGTCGTCAACTGTGATAGTAAGAGATACAAGTTCAAGATTGCGTTCCTTCAATTCTTCTACCGTATAGTCTGCAGATGTGTCTACTAAGATTCTAAGCATGTTTGGCCTCCTTTTTGGCAAATAAATCATCAGCCATGTCAGATATGTCATTAAATAAATGAACAGCTTCTATGGCCCTTTCACGGCCTAATTCGCCTATTACATGATCTAGGATAGACAATATCTGCTGATGTTGTTTTTCGTAAGCTTTGGCTTGCTCAAGGTTCAATGAGATATATACCTGTCGTTTGTCTTTTGGGGAACGAACGCGGGTAATCATGTTTTTTCCTTCCAGCTGATTTAATGTGCGATTCATCTGAGATTTTAACATTTTGGTGGCCTGACACAAATCGGTTGCGGTGAGAGGCACTTTGTTTCCATCTAGGTGATTCTGGTACAACACATTGCAAATCAGAGATTCGTTATAGGACATCTCTGACACAACTCTAGAGTTGTTGATGGAAGTTGATATGCGAAGCCATGAGGCAAGCAGTAACTCGTTTAATTGCGTGGTATTCATTATTTGTTCTCCATATAAAAATAGTACACAATGTGAACAGTTCGCATTGTATACTAACATAGAGGGGCGTGTGTGTCAATAGATTTATTTAAATTATTTTAAGTATTTGAAAGGGCCATTATCATTCTACTTGGAGAATTTGGGTATATGGAGAAAATAAATCTCCTATACCCAGCAATTCTGAAAATTGGGGGTATGGGAGAATGATTTCTGTGTCTTTACCCAAAGATTTATATTATAACTATAAATACTGCAAAAATATGGGCATAGGAAAGAAATTTTTCTACCTATGCCCAATTAAGTCACAAAACCCAAACGACCACGAAATGAATTAAGTCACAAAATCCAAACGACCAGGAAATGAATTAAGTCACAAAACCCAAACGACCACTTAATCAATTAAGCTTCAAAACCTAAATAACCACGAAATGAATTAAGTCACAAAACCCAAACGACCACGAAATGAATTAAGTCACAAAACCTAAGTGGTCTTGATTAATGCCTAAACAAAAACGGTGCAAATTGTCGTTTGTATCAATTATTTGTCATGAATCTCGCTGTGAAGCTCTTGTAATGATTTTACGTCTGAATTGCCATGTGCCTTAATATAACGGATACCCTCTGCAGTTGCTTTTGCAGCAGCCATCGTTGTCATATAAGGAATCTTGCCCTTGATAGCAGCTTTACGTAAGTAGCTATCATCAGTTACAGCTTCTTTTCCGGCAGGAGAGTTCACGATTAACTGGAAGTCTCCATTGGTAATAGCGTCTAAGATGTTTGGACGGCCTTCAGACAGCTTTTTAATCTTTTCGGCAGGAATTCCTGCTTCTGTAATAACCGT
>CAYMYV010000041.1:0-11970 GCA_964394775.1 uncultured Lachnobacterium sp.
CCATTGCTATGGTACGAATCTGAATCTCCACCTTGGTTTCCACCACGCGGTCAGACAAATAGATTGGAACCGACACCAGCATATGAAAGCTCTTATATCCACTCTCCTTTGGATTGTTGATATAATCCTTTACGGAAATCACCGTTAAATCATTCTGCTTTCCAATCATTTCTGCAATACGGTAAATATCCGATGTAAAAGAGCATACGATGCGAATTCCTGCAATGTCGTTAACATGATTAATCATATTTTCAACACAAATCTCTCGGTTATGACGCTTGAGCTTCTTTACAATACTTTCCGGTGTTTTGATTCGAGATTTAATATACTCAATCGAATTATATTTATGAACATGAACGAACTCGTCGTTCAATATTTCCAGTTTTGTTGCAACCTCCTTCAGTGCGGAGTTGTATAGGAACATTAATGTTTCCCAACTGTCTATATCTTCGTTAAATTGTAGTTCCATGAAAAATCCCCCTAATCTTCTTCAATTACATGCAATTCCAAATAATCAAATTCTATTTCTTCAACAAAATTATCCTGATAAAAACGTGTTTTTGCCAGACGCTTGAACTCTGTAATATTCGACTCTAACCAAATCGGTTTACCCAAATCCAACCGGTTACAGGCTTCTTCCAGCGCTTTAAATATCTTGTGAGTTCTTGTTTCCTCACTATAATCTTCGATGGTCTCTGAATTAATCATGTGAGTATCATCAAATACCTTTACCCATATTCTCACAGAATTCCCCTCTCCTTGTGTAAATTATAATCTATATCTGTGTCCTACCTGTGACGTCTCTGCCGATTTGTTTCGTAGATAAGCAATGTGGCTGAAATAGCAGCATTTAGGGACTCTACCTCGCCTTCCATTGGAATCTTGATATAGTTATCTGCAAGATTTGCAATTATATCCGAAAGACCATTCCCTTCATTTCCAATCAGGAAGCCGCAAGCCGTTGTATAATCCTCCTCATCATAGGAATGCTCACCCTTTAGATGTGCTGCATACAGTGAAATTCCTCTGTTTTTTAAGTCCTTTAGAGTTTCCGGTAAATTCTCTGTCACCAAAAAAGGCACACGATAAACGCTTCCCATGGTAGAACGAATCGTCTTTGGATTAAACAAATCTACCGTGGTTTTATTCATGATAATGCCTGTAACACCTGCACCCTCTCCGGTTCGTACCATAGTTCCCAAATTGCCGGGGTCCTGAATGCTTTCTAATATCAGTAAATGTGTTTTGTCTCCATCCAAAAGAGCATCTAAGGTGTATTCCGGCATTGCCACAACCGCCATGATTCCCTGTGGCGTCTGTGTGTCTGACACACTCTTAAATACAGAATCTGATACCACCTCATAGCCAAAGCCTTTTTCTGCTGCCTCAGCCTCAACTAAAGCAAGCAAGGCGCGGTTATCGAGGCGATTGGCATAAGACTCTGACACATAGACCGCGCGAATCCACTCCCTTGGAGCTTCTGCAACCATCTTTGTCCCCTCGACTACAAATACCCTTTTTTCTTTTCGTTCTTTAGATTTTTTCAATAACGCAGACAACTGCTTCATCTGCGGATTGCTTGTACTGGTAATCATACTTCCCCCGCAAAAAAGGACTGTTGATGGCAACAGTCCCCTATCTTATACTAAGCTGTTTGTTATGTAATACATATAATCAGGAATTGACTTCTTCATTGCAAGCGCTTCATTGATATCAATGTCACAGAAATCCCCATTTCTATGGGCAATTACACGATTTGATTTGCCTTCGCAAAGAAGCTTCACTGCCATTGAGCCCATGGTTGTTGCATATACACGGTCTTTACATGTTGGAACACCACCACGCTGCATATGTCCAAGGATAGACGCACGTGTTTCCATTCCTGTTGCTTCTTCAATACGCTTTGCCATTTCCTGGGAATGTCCAATACCTTCTGCATTAACAACGATATGATGCCGTTTGCCTCTTCTCTTATTCTGCTTAATATGCTCAATAATCTTCATTTCCTGATCCTCATCATATTTCTCAGGAAGAAGAATATCCTCTGCACCATTGGCAATGCCACACCATAATGCAATGTAACCTGCATGACGTCCCATAACCTCAATGATAGAGCATCTCTCATGAGAGGTAGAGGTGTCACGAATCTTGTCAATTGCTTCCATCGCTGTGTTAACAGCTGTATCAAAGCCGATGGTATAATCGGTACATGCAATATCAAGATCGATAGTTCCCGGAACACCTACGGTATTGATACCGAGGTTTGCCAATTTCTGAGCACCACGGAAGGAACCATCACCACCAATTACTACGATTGCGTCAATTCCATGCTTTTTACAGATATCAGCAGCCTTCTCCTGAACCTTAGGATCCACAAACTCTACACAACGAGCAGTCTGTAGGATTGTTCCGCCACGGGAAATTGTATCAGAAACGCTCGATGCATCCATGTCAAAAATTTCTTCATTTAAAAGGCCTGCATATCCTCTACGGATACCCTTTACCTTTTTTCCTCTATAGAGTGCTTCACGTACAACTGCACGAGTTGCAGCGTTCATACCCGGAGCATCTCCACCACTTGTTAAAACAGCAATAGTCTTAATTTCTGTAGCCATTTTAAATCCTCCTAGAATATTCCAAAAATCCAACCTATATTGTAACCTCTTTGGGCCTAGTTTTCAATGCTCTTTTCTACAACTTTTACATTTTTTTCGCCCAAAAAATTCGTCAATATGTTGAGTAAATCCTCGGAAACCCTTATTGTTTGGTTTTTACCCAGTCGCTTTCTCTGTCTTGTGGAAGAAAGCCATATCACTACTTCATCATTTCCGTCTGAATCATAGAGAATATCCATAAGAACCTTTTCTTTTTCCTGATACTCTTCCAGCGTCGCAAACTGCAGCCATAAATCACATCCGGTCTCATCAAATGCCACGATTCTCTCACAGATAATCTTACCATTCTGCTCATCTTCAATGGACGCACGACCAACCACAAATATCTTTTCATCTGCATTCAGATATCGCTGATACCTCTCGTAGTCCTTCGGGAAAATAATAACCTCCACTGTACCTGTTAAGTCTTCAATGGTGATAAATGCCATTGCCTTATTGTTACGGGTAAATTTGATGGTTTTTTCCGCAATCATACCACCTACTACTACATGCTGGTTATCTGCAACCTTCACCGCACCGGTTTCTTCCTCACGAACAAAATCTGCTGTCACAGCGGTCACATTTTTCTTGATTTTCTCCATGTATTCCTCTAGTGGATGACCGCTTAAATAGATGCCTAGTACTTCCTTCTCAAAGCCTAAGAGCATTTCCTTTGGAAACTCTCCAACATCCGGATACTGAATGACATAATCACTCTTATCATCCTCAGATACAATATCAAACAGAGTCATCTGTCCTGCAACTGCGGATTTCTTACGGGAGGACACCTGATCAATGAGCGATGCGGACACATATGTCATCTGCTTGCGTGTACCATCTAGACTATCACATGCACCTGCTTTGATTAGATTCTCTACTGCTCTTTTATTAATTTCCCGTTCTGCTGTACGCTCAATAAAATCCTGTAATGTACGATATGGGCCACCGATATTACGTTCTTCAATAATCTTGTCAATCACAGGACGTCCAAGGCTCTTAATTGCATATAGACCATAACGCACATTCTTGCCTTCTGCGGTAAACTCTCCCCAGCCGGCATTGATATCCGGTGGAAGCACGGCAATTCCAAGCTCCTTGCAGTGATACAGGTACTCTGCTGCTTTTGCGGAGTTGTCAATAACCGAGGTCATGAGCGCTGCCATAAACTCTACCGGATAATAGTATTTTAACCATGCAGTCTGTACACTGATGACCGCATATGCAGCTGCATGAGATTTGTTAAATGCATATTTTGCAAAGTCAACCATGGAATCGTAGATACTGTTTGCAGCCTCTTCCCTGATGCCATTCGCAACGCAGCCCTTGATATCCTGCTCCGGATTACCGTATACGAAATTCTGGCGTTCTGCATCAATCACATACTGCTTCTTTTTACTCATGGCACGACGGATGTTATCCGCCTGTCCCATGGTATATCCGGCCAATTTCTGAACAATCTGCATTACCTGCTCCTGATATACGATACAGCCATAGGTTGGCTCTAAGATACTTTCCAATTCCGGTGTCACATAGGTAATGGATTCCTGATTATTTTTACCACGAATGTAATCCGGAATAAAATCCATAGGGCCCGGACGATAGAGGGAAATACCCGCTACGATATCCTCAAAGCTCTGCGGCTTCAATTCCTTCATGAAGTTCTGCATACCTGTAGATTCCAGCTGGAACACACCTTCTGTTTTACCTGTTCCGATAAAATCTAATACTGCTTTGTCATTCAAATCGATATGGTCAATGTCAATATCTATCCCCTTGGATGCCTTTACGTTCTTTACGGCATCCTTTAGTACGGTAAGGGTACGAAGCCCCAGAAAGTCCATTTTAAGAAGGCCCAGCTCTTCCAACTGAACCATATTGTATTCTGCGGTTGGTGTACCATCACTGGCACGTCCCAAAGGCACATAATCACTGGCAATACCCGGATAAATAACGACACCTGCTGCATGAACCGATACGTGGTTTGGAAGCCCCTCAAGCTTCTTTGCCATATCAATCAAATCATGCATCGCCTTATCGCCCTCGTATACACTGCGAAGCTCCGGATTCATCTGAAGAGCTTTATCAATGGTAATATTAAGCTCCATTGGAACCATTTTTGCCAATCTGTCCATCTCTGCATATGGGAAATCAAGTGCTTTTCCTACCGCCTTAATAACCCCACGTGCAGCCATCGTACCAAATGTCGTAATCTGGGTAACGGAATCCTTGCCATATTTCTCCGTGACATACTCAATGGCACGATAACGCTCTGCGTACTCAAAATCCACGTCAATATCAGGCATGGATACACGTTCCGGATTTAAGAAACGTTCAAAAAGCAGATTGTATTTAACAGGGTCAATATTCGTAATTCCCGTACAATAGCATACGCGGCTTCCGGCAGCAGAGCCTCGTCCCGGCCCTACCCAGCAATCATGATTTCTACACCAGTTAATGTAATCCCACACAATCAAGATATACTCCACGAAGCCCATCTTTTCGATGATACCAAGCTCATACTCCATGTCTTCGTAGATTTGTTTTCTATCTTCCTCTGTATATTCCGGGTTGTTGCCATACTTCTCGGCAAAGCCCTTATTACAGATATGTACTAAAAAATCCTTCGCATTCGAAAAGCCTTCCGGCACCTCGTATTTTGGAATCTTGTAATTACCAAATTCCAGCTCCACATGACAACGGTCTGCAATAGCCTGTGTATTTTCCAACGCCTGCTTTGCATATGGGAAAAGACGTGCCATTTCCTCTTCACTCTTTACGAAATACTGTCCGCCCTCATAACGCATACGGTCTTCATCGGTTATCTTTTTCCCCGTCTGGATACACAGAAGTACATCATGAGACTCCACGTCATCTGCATATGTGTAATGAATATCATTGGTGCATACCAGCTTGATACCGGTTTCCTCACTCATACGCAGTAAATCATTGTTCACACGCTTCTGGTCCGCAATTCCATGGTCCTGCAGCTCTAAGAAAAAGCAATCTTCTCCAAAACAATCTCTATATCTAAGCGCTGTTTTCTTAGCTTCCTCGTAAAAGCCCCGAATTAAATATCTTGGAATCTCTCCCGCCAGACATGCAGACAGCGCAATGAGACCCTCGTGGTATTTTTCCAGAGTTTCAAAATCCACTCGCGGTCTATAATAATAGCCATCTGTAAATCCAATGGAGACAATCTTCATCAGGTTCTCATAACCCTTATTATTTTCTGCAAGGAGCACCAGATGATAATATTTGTCATCCCCATGACTTAGCTCCCTGTCAAAACGGGAATTCGGTGCCACATAAACCTCACAGCCAATAATCGGATTAATTCCTGCAGCCTTGGCTGCCTTATAGAAATCTACCACGCCATACATAACGCCATGGTCTGTGATAGCTGCGGCATTCATTCCCAGCTCCTTTACCCGATTCACATAATTTTGTATTTTATTTGATCCGTCTAATAAACTGTACTCTGTATGAGTATGCAAATGTACAAAAGCCATACCTGGCTCCTTTCTATGTGTACTCTTATTCTGTCATGCGAATGGCATCCGCGAATACTTCCTTCGGTTCACGATTGATAAAATCTCTGGATTCTATCAAGCCCACCTTCATCTTTGTCATACGAAGATAGATTCCATTTCGCTCATCTTTACCGGAACGCACGTCCGATGTGGTAGCAATCAGGCTCTTGGCATAATTCCCACCCAGACGTCTTGCCATAGAATATATCTCGTAAACAGCCTCTTTTTCAATTGGACGCATCTTGCAGGAGATGAAAATCGGCTGCGAATCCTTCATAATCACTACATCGATTTCATTGTCTCTGTTCTGGCAGATATCTCGTTTGTTCCAGTCAATATCCACACCCATATAGACTTCATCAAAGCATTTTTTGGCCTGGATATAAATGTAAAGCTCCAGCCATATGCCTGACACTGTCATATACTCCTTGTCCGCATGAGAAGCGTAAATATATCGGTCCGGGCCGATTTCCTTTGCAAAGCCCTTTTCCAAAAAAGCATCCAACAGCATTCTGCAATCCGCATCATCCTTCTTATCATCCATGGAAAACTCCATCACTCCGGCAGCTGTATAACCTTTTGTAATATGCGCAAAGAATTTGTCCCACTTCTTCTTATTGGCTAAAATGATATCCGCCATAGACATAATTCTGTCAAAATCCTTCTCGTCCGGCGTATGTCTGGAGGAAGATAAATACTTACCTCCAATAGCTCTTATATAATCATCCAAGGTCACCGAAGCAAGCTTCGCCAACCGCTCCATGGTTAACACATCAAACATATACCCGGAATAAAAATCTGCATAAGTAGGTGTTATCTGATACTCCTGCGCCACCATAAGTCCACAGGCGGTCATAATTTCCGTTCCACCGGTAATGTCAATGTGAATTTCTCTCTCTTTATACGTGTCAACAATCTTTTTCAGCTCTTCCTTAATCTCATCAATGCGAAGCATATTGGTGCGAACAAATTCTACGACAGTCCTTGGCATGCGCGTACGAATTGCTTCCTCCACCTCGCGCATCATATTTGTACTTACTGCTCTTGTATCGTATAAGAACACCACTCGCTCCGGCTTCATGGAAAATGCCGGTACCAAAGCACTGACTACATTGTTATCTAAAAAACCAATTTGAATCATAATACCCCTCGCTTTTTCACACAAAATTATATGGGACACATCCTCGAATTACAAATGGAAACATATGATTTACACTATATTCCAAGCGCCATGCAAATTACAGCCAGTAGCAGCAAATGCGCCGGATAAAAGCCATAGAATAACCACTTCATGTGCTTCGTGCTCTTTCCACGGGTTCCATCATACTTACTCAGCGGATACAACATCAAAAGTGCTAAGATTTCCGACGAGCTTGAAAATACAAACAGTACCATAATTGCCAGCAGAAACGCCAAATAACGGTTCTTGCGGAACAAATACAGCACTAAAATTGCCAGCACTCCTGCCATTCCATAATCCGTGCACAGTACAATCTGTGCCACATAGATTGCCGGAATCACCATCAAAATTGCTATTGCCGCAGTTAGTAACGTCCCGATAAAAGCGTCTAGCTGTTTTTCCATCCAATATTTATAGAAGATTTCCAAATAAGAGACGCCCCAGATAAGCACAAGTCCAATCAACAACGTAAAAAACACATTATTAGCATCCGGATTCCATACCGTTTCACTTAGAGCCAAATCAAATGGAAGCTCTGAAATCAGTGCAAATACGCCAAGACGAAGTGCGTATTTCCCAACACTTCTCGTGTGTAGAAAGCCCTCTACCAACAGAAAACAATAAATTGGGAATGCCATACGCCCAATATAACGCGTCAGCTCATATTCAGTTGCAATCCAACCGCTCATCTGACCTGTTGCCACCATATATCTCCACAGAACAACCGCCCCTAAATGGTCAATAAGCATAGTTCCAAGAGCTATTATCTTTAAATCATATCCGGAAAATGTATTTGTTCCCATTGAACTTATATTTTTCATAATCAATCCTTTTTTAAAAAATCAGTCTCTTATATATTAACTTTTTTTTCATTGATATTCAATCCAAAATAAACGAAAAACAAAAAAGAGACATCACACATACTAACGCTTTTGTTTTAGTATGTGTTCAGCCTCTTTCTTTTGTCATATGTAATCCTATTAGATTAGTGATTCATATAATTTTGTAATGTCTTCTACGCTTGTAGCCTTTGGATTTCCTGGACGGCAGGCATCATCAAATGCTGACTGTGCAAGGAATGGGATATCACTTGGCTTTACGATGTCTTTTAGGTCTGCTGGAATACCAACATCCTGTGACAGCTTCTTAACTGCATCAATAGCTGCTTTACGATATTCCTCCTGGCTCATAGCGTCTACGCCGGCAACTCCCATAGCACGTGCGATTTCACGGTATTTTTCACCAGTAGCTTCTGCATTATATGCCATAACTGTTGGAAGAATGATAGCGTTCGCAACACCATGTGGTGTGTCATATACTGCACCAAGTGGGTGAGCCATTGAGTGAACGATACCAAGACCTACGTTTGAAAAGCCCATGCCAGCTACGTACTGACCAAGAGCCATACCTTCCATACCTGCTGCGTCGCCTTTTACTGCTGCGCGAAGATTCTTTGCGATGATTTCGATTGCTTTGATATGGAACATATCAGAGAGTTCCCATGCAGCACCTGTAATATAGCCTTCAATTGCATGTGTAAGCGCATCCATACCAGTTGCTGCTGTAAGGCTTGCAGGCATTGTAGCCATCATATCCGGATCAACGAAAGCTACCACTGGGATATCATGTGGGTCAACACATACCATCTTGCAGTTTCGTTCCGGGTCTGTGATAACGTAGTTGATTGTAACCTCTGCTGCTGTACCGGCGGTTGTAGGTACTGCAAAGATTGGTGTACATGGATTCTTTGTTGGTGCTACACCTTCAAGACTCTTAACATCTGCAAATTCCGGGTTTGTTGTGATGATACCGATTGCTTTTGCGGTGTCCATAGAAGAACCTCCACCAATAGCTACGATATAGTCAGCGCCTGATTCAGCAAGTGCTTTTACACCAGTCTGTACATTTTCAATTGTTGGATTTGCTTTGATATTAGAATAGATTTCGTATGGAAGACCAGCGCCATCCAGTACATCCAATACTTTCTTTGTTACTCCAAATTTGATTAAATCTGGGTCAGAGCATACGAATGCTTTTTTGAAGCCTCTTGCTTTTGCTTCGTCTGCGATTGCATTAATCGCACCTGCTCCATGATAAGATGTTTCGTTCAAGATAAATCTGTTTGCCATAGTTTCTTCTCCTTTACATTATAAGTTTTGTTAAAAAATTAACCAACCATAAGTATAATAACATATCCTTAATAAAAAAAGAACACTTTTCGTCTAAAAAAGTGTCCTTTTTTCTAAATCACTCTTATAAATATTGTAAAGCTTTTTCTCTTTCTAATTTATATTCTTCCATTATCAGTTCAAGAATCTCTTCTTCTGTTTTACCAACTTTTCGAAGAATACTGACAGAGGATTGTATTCCTTCTTCTCTCCCTTTCCTAATTAATCTCTCAGCTACTTCACACATACTTTTTACCTCCACATCCTTTTGCCTACTATACAATATCGACTCATACTTCTTGTCACCTGTCATAACAGACAATAATTTTAGAACTTCATCCACATGTTTAATCTCTCGCGGGTCATCCGGCTGGTAATCTTTATTTTTCCTTTTTTGCACAAAGAAATTGGCTACAATTCCAAAGTCGCTTTTGAACTGTTTTAATTGTTCATCCGTTAACCAGGCAACTTCAATTACATGGATTCTATAGTCATTTACATATTCCTCTATATCTTTTGGAACATCCAAACATTCTTTGATAGTCAGATGCTTGTTCCATCGTTTCTCTGTCCCAAAGTAAAGCACAAAGGTCACAACAGGAACAATATTTTTTGCCTTGCCAAGCTATTCTTTTCCTTCCAAAATTTTGTTACATCACGTTCCTGCTCGTGTAACTTTCCATCCTCGGCTTTATACTGAGAGTGAACTGCCGTATTTGTTAACTCCTCCGGTTTTACAATCTCCTTTCCATCATAAATACACACATTCAAAATATCTGCGAATACATCATTGTAATCTACTAACACTTTCTCTGATATATCCTTTTGTCCCATATACCTTCCTTTCTTCTAAAGGATTCTACTATATCAGCGCATATCATGACCAAAAACTTTCTACTCTTAATCACATTTGAATAATTTCCAAACCATCAACTTCTCCCACAAAAATCCTTAAGATTTCTTTTGTTTCTTTTGTTGATGTGTGTATTATATCTTCAATGATACAACAATGCAACCATTTGATTGTTTTGCAAAAAACTTTGTGAATTCTCCGAAAATTTGGGGGTATAAAAATTGTGCAAGGTGCTAAAATGAAAATTTACCACATAAAAAATGGACGCATGGAATTCCATACGCCACTTCACAAATTTCAAGTTCTATATTATTAATCACTATTCTTTCTCCCCTTCATCCCTTGAATTAAAATCCTTTTTTTGACGTCCTAATTTATTTCAACGTTCAAAAAGAGCAGAAAATGGTTTCCAGTCGTCCATTTCATCGACCAATTTTTCTTCTACTAAAAAAATCAAGACTTTTTTACATTTATGTAATCGCATAATCCTCTACTCCTAATTCTAAAAACAAGTCCGAGTTGTGTCACAACATTTTGACCCATCTAGCTTATTAAGGATGTTCCCTAGTTAATGAATACTCGTCTATTATATAACAAGCATATCTGCTTGCTTGTCGCTCTCTACCTATTGGTGTAAGCTGAATATTATTAATCCATTGATAATAATGAGTTAACTCATGAGCCAATGTTAGAAGAATTGATGCAAGGGCATTGTCATCTCCACGATTACTTACCAGTTCATCATAATCACCAGTTGCGATTCTGATATATGGCTCATCCAAATATGAAAATGGTTCAAAAAAACTTCCAACTACACGTTCACCGTCTTGAGTATGAATTGTTTTTGTTCCTTTGACATAAACAATGACTCGTAATGGGAAATAATACTTTGTTCGCAACCAAATAGCAAACTGAGAACATGCACGTTTCACTTCAGGATGAACATCCTTGTCGTATCTGAATCGTATGCCTGTTCGTCTGGAAGTGTCATTTTGAAGGTTCTTCTCCCAATCATTTATTGTCCAGATATGCATATCACTTATGCCCCCTATGGTCTCTAATACCTTTTTTATTATATCATACTTCCTTCTGTATATCTTCTCCTTTTTCAAAGTCACAAAAAACTCTCCATTCCCCGCTCGTGAGCAAGCTCACTCGCTGAACCGGACATTTCCTCATTCATGAAAAAGTTTCTGTACGAACTGCTACGTCTGTCCATACAATGGACAGACAGGCGTTCCGCCAATAAAAAAGCTACCAGTCCAGTTTAGGCAAGCCAGCTTGCCCCACTGTACTGATAGCTTTTTTCGCAGTTCGATAAACTATCTCATTTTATTTAAGACCTGTCATGTCTACAGTAACTTTTTCAAGATGCCAGATATCATCTACATATTCCTGGATAGTTCTGTCTGATGAGAATTTACCAACATGAGCCACGTTGAGAATTGCGCTCTGTGCCCATGCGGCGGTGTTTTTGTAATACTCTTCTACCTTCTTGTGAGCATTTGCGTAAGCACGGAAGTCAGCTAAGATAAAGTATCTGTCTGCAACCTGTCCGCCAATGTTTGAAAGGAGTGAGTTGTAA
>CAYMYV010000042.1:0-11952 GCA_964394775.1 uncultured Lachnobacterium sp.
AAAAACTTATGTTTGAAATACGTGTCGAAAAATAAACTGTATTTGTGCAATTTGCTAAACACAATTTGTAGATGCACCTTTTGACACCCGAATCATATGAAGAAACTGCGCCGGAAGATTCTCCTTCACGGCCTGCTTTGTGGCATCTTCCACGTACTCCTTTGTGATATCTACGCCCACAAAACTGTAAAGCCTCTTCCGGCAAGCTCCAGACTATGCCTGCCGAATCCGCAGGCCAAATCCAGGATTTTTTCCTTGCCTGTTAATTCCATCGTCTTTATTAAAAAATCAACCTGTTTCCCAGTTTCCTCTGTCCATGACTGATTCTTAATATCCAAATTCCAACCCTCTTTGTACCAAGTTTCTTTTTTGCGTTTCATCGTATGTTCTCCTTATTTTTATTGCCGGCAAATTAATACTAACATTTTTCAGGAAAATGAATAGACTTGTATTTTCAATTATGCTATATTTTTGTAATAGGTGCGGACAAAAATATTCAGATTATAATAAGGATGGTTTTTTATGTGGATTGCAGATGGTTGGAAGGATTATCAGGTAATTGATTGTTCAAAGGGTGAGAAGCTGGAGCGATGGGGCAAATATATTCTCCTTCGTCCAGACCCACAGGTTATCTGGGATACTCCGAAAAAGGATAAAAACTGGAAGAAATTAAACGGACATTATCATAGAAGCACGAAGGGTGGCGGCGAATGGGAGTTTTTCGATTTGCCAAATGAATGGAGCATCACGTATACGCTGCCAATTCACAAAACGCTCACCTTTAACTTAAAGCCATTCAGCTTTAAGCATACCGGACTGTTCCCGGAGCAGGCGACGAACTGGGACTGGTTCTCAGAAAAGATTAAAAACGCAGGCAGACCTGTTAAGGTATTAAACCTTTTTGCATACACAGGCGGTGCTACTCTCGCAGCGGCAGCAGCCGGTGCCAGCGTTACCCACGTGGATGCATCGAAGGGCATGGTTGCATGGGCAAAAGAAAACGCCGTATCCTCCGGACTTGGCGATGCTCCAATCCGCTGGATAGTAGATGACTGTGTGAAGTTTGTTGAAAGAGAAATCCGTCGTGGAAATCACTACGACGCGATTATTATGGACCCTCCTTCTTATGGAAGAGGGCCAAAGGGAGAAATCTGGAAGATTGAAGAAGCGGTATACCCTCTTATCAAGCTTTGTGCACAGCTTCTTTCGGACAAGCCGTTATTCTTCCTTGTAAATTCCTATACTACAGGCTTGCAGCCGGCCGTGCTTACTTATATGTTAAGCACAGCACTTAGCCAGTTCCCAGGAAAGGTAGAATCCAATGAGATTGGACTTCCTGTTTCTTCAAATGGATTGGTGCTTCCTTGTGGAGCAAGTGGACGGTTTGAAGGAAAATAGAAACATTCTCACAGCAAAGAAGTATATATAGTAAGGTAAAAAGACATCGACACCATGGAACTATACGCACCATCGTATCGATGTCTTTTGTTTTTTCTACACTGTCTCGAACCTCTTCACCGCAAAAGATTCAAAAATATTCTTTCTTGCTTCCTCTAGACTTTGAAACTCTCCTGCAGCAATCATCTGTGCTACTATATTTCCGATTGCTGTAGCTTCTGTTGGCCCGGCATATACCGTCTTCTTAGTTCTGTCTGCGGTAAGCTGATTTAAGTAATCTGCGTTAGAGCCACCACCTATAATATTAATTGCATCGTAGGTTTTGCCTGTAATTGCTTCGATTTCTTTTACTGTTCTTCCATAGCTGTCCGCAAGGCTTTGATATACCACTGCTGCCAACTCGCCCGGTGTTGTCGGAATCAACTGATTTGTTCTTCTGCAATACTCTTGTATCGCCTGTATCATGCTGTCAGGCGCAAAAAAGCTATTGTCATCTACATCAACTCTAGATGAAAAATCCTTGGATGTTTCTGCCAGCTCGCAGAGCTCTCCATAAGAATATTTGTCTTCAAGTTCATGACGTACCGATTGAATCATCCAAAGACCCATGATATTTTTCAAGAAACGATATGTCCCGCCATATCCACCTTCATTGGCAAAGTTTGCCTTAGCGCTCTCTGTTGTACAGATTGCTTCTGGAAGCTCCACGCCCATAAGAGACCATGTACCAGAGCTTATGTATATGGTATCCTCTCCCATAGCTGGCACCGCCATTACAGCAGATGCAGTATCATGAGAAGCCGGCATAATGACCTTGCAGTCATAACCCACTTCCTTTTGTACTTCTTCTGTCAAGCCTCCCAACACTGTACCAGACCTTCTCATCTCTGGAAAAATATGACGCGGATACCCTAACCTATCAATGAGTTCATAGTCCCAGTTCTTTGTAATTGGACTTACCAGCTGCCCCGTCGTAGAGATGGTATATTCTGCAGCCTTTTTTCCTGTTAGCAAATAGTGATAATAGTCAGGTGTGTGAAGCATAGCATCTGCCTCTTCCAAAAGCTTAGGTGTTTTTGTCTTTACTGCCATAAGCTGATAGATGGTATTGTACATCTGCTTTTGGATACCTGTTCTTGCGTAAAGCTCTTCTTCCTTGATGCACTTGTACACCTCTGCATCCATTCCTTTCGTACGGCCATCGCGGTATCCCACAGCATTTCCAAGGCGTTTCCCATTCTTGTCAATCAGAACAAAGTCCACGCCCCATGTGTCCACACTTACAGATACAGGCACTTTCCCTAGTGCCGCACATTTTTTCATGCCAGCTTTGATTTCTCCAAACAGTTGCTCTGTATCCCAGCATTTGCTACCATCCACATCAATCATTCCATTAGAAAAACGATGAATCTCTTCCAGCTCCATCTTACCGTTATTCAGATATCCCAATATATGTCGTCCACTAGACGCGCCTATATCTATAGCAAGATAATATTTCCCCATATCCTCTCTATTCCACCTGCACATATGCCTTCCATCCTATTATTGAAAGCTTATTCTTCTTCCTTATTATACTTCTTATATCCCGGATGCTTACCTGTTACACCATATTTCTCTCTCATACTGATTAAGGTATCAATGTCAGGTCTTGAGATTTCTTTGGCACCACCTAACAGATGTGCATTTAGCTGAATCTTTGCCCAAAGCTCTAAGCTCTCCATTCTATAATATGCAGTAATAAGGTCTGCACCAATTGTCAGAGCACCATGATTTTCCAAAAGCATTGCGTCATGCTCCTGCAAATATGGTCTGATTGCGTTTGGAACCTCTTCTGTAGATGGTGTTCCATAAGGTGTTACCGGCACACTGCCAAGTGCAATGACATCCTCAATCATAATATACTTATCCATATGTACATGAGCAACTGCAAAGCCTGTTGCTGTTGGTGGATGGGCATGAAGCACGGCTTTTACATCTTCTCTTTCCTTGTAACAGCAAAGATGCATCTTAATCTCGCTAGAAGGGCGATAGCCTTCCTCTGCCTCCAAGATATTACCATCCATATCAATCAGCACCAGTTTCTCTGGTGTAATAAAGCTTTTACTTATTCCTGTTGGCGTAGCAAGAACTTCATTCTCGCCAACTCTTACAGAAACATTTCCGTCGTTGGCAGCAACCCAGCCTAACAACCACATCTTATTACAGATATCACAAATCTGTTCTTTTATTTCCTTATATTTCATCTGTCTCTTCCTCATCATTCAGGCGACGATGGACCTATCCCCGATTCATCGTCGCGCATTTTCTACTTATATAATGGTCCGTATGCCGCACAGGCACGATAATCCTGACCCTCTTTATCCATTCCAAAGGCATTCCATGCTGCCGGACGGAAAATCTTATCTTCAGGAACATTGTGCATGCTTACTGGAATACGAAGCATAGAACACAGGGTAATCAAGTCAGCTCCGATATGTCCGTAGCTAATTGCACCATGATTAGCTCCCCAGTTGTTCATTACATCATATGCACTCTTGAAAGGTCCTTCCTTTCCATCACATCTTGGAGCGAACCATGTGCATGGCCATGTATAGTCAGTACGTTTCCATAGAATATCTGTTACTTCTTCCGGAAGCTTTACTGTCCAGCCTTCTGCAATCTGTAATACAGGGCCAAGGCCTTTTACCAGATTGAGACGAATCATGGTTACAGGCATCTCGGCTTCTGTAACAAATCTGGAAGAGAAACCACCACCACGGAAATATCCATAGTCAGCAGCATTCCATGTAGTAGCCTTCATAATTGCATCCATATCTTCTTCTGTAACATCATACCAAGGCTTCATAACGCCATTGCCATTTTCATCCTTTGCCTGACCATTGGCATCTAAACATGCTGCACCAGAATTGATTAAATGAATAAATCCACCCGCTTCTTTTGCAAGCCCTTCTACATCATATCCTGTTGCTTTCTTAACCGCTTCCGGACTCCAGTATGTACGAACGTCTGCAAAAATCTGTGCTCTGTTCGTTAACAGCTTCATGAATAGCATTCCAAGTCCATTTAACACGTCGTTCTCTGTTGCAAGAATATATGGTTCTCTTGCGCCGTTCCAATCGAAGGAGGTATTTAACATTGCTTCTGGGAAATCGCAGTTTGGATAGAAATCTGTCCACTGTCTCTGTCCCTGGAAGCCTGCTGCGATTGCATTGTGTCCTACCATCTCTTCTTCGCAGCCCTCTGGAAGATTCCTGTTACCATTCATTAAGTCCTTGATGATACACATCATCTTAACAACAAATTTTAAATCCTCTTCTGTTTCTTCTTCAGTCTTTTGAACCTCTTCCGGGTTTTTGTCAAAGCCAATGATGCATTTTTCTTTTGCCCATGCATATGCTTTTTCAAACTCTGCTTTATCGTAAATACCTTTATCCATACGACGGATAATTTCTACCTCATCTACAGATTCTACACGCATTCCCAGGTAAGATTCAATGAAATCAGGATCAATAATAGAACCACCGATACCCATACAGATAGAGCCAATCTGTAAGTAGGATTTGCCTCTCATTGTCGCAACTGCTACTGCTGCACGTCCAAAACGAAGAAGCTTCTCTTCTACGTCTTTGGGAATATCCGTTGCATCCGCATTCTGAACATCATGTCCATAGATGCCAAATGCCGGGAGTCCTTTTTGCGCATGCGTTGCTAATACAGATGCCAGATATACCGCACCTGGTCGTTCTGTTCCGTTAAAGCCCCATACACCTTTGATGGTTCTTGGGTCCATATCCATGGTTTCTGCACCATAACACCAGCAAGGAGTTACTGTAAGTGTAATCTCTACACCCTCTTTTGCAAAGTAATCAGCACACTCAGCAGCTTCCCCCACACGACCAATTGTAGTTGGAGAAATCACAACCTTTACCGGTTCTCCATTTGAATATCTTAAGTTTTCTTCGAATAATTTCTTTGCAGAGCGCGCCATGTTCATCGTCTGCTCTTCCAAAGATTCTCTTACTTTCAAGTAGCCACGTCTTCCATCAATTGTAGGACGAATACCAATCACCGGGTATCTGCCAATTAATCTGTTTTCCGCCATAATCTTTTCTCCTCCCTAAAGGCAATCTGTTTCTAGTATCTCTATACTATCACTAAAACCGCAAAAAAAATACCGCAAAAGAAAGAGAGCAGTTGCACCAAAAACTAGTGCAACTGCTCTATAATTATAACACTTTCTTTTTCTTCAAAATTAACATCATAAAGATACAAATCAAAACAATCAATCCAATGATAATCACAAATCCAAATTGTGAATTTGCAAATGGCAGGTTAATAATATTCATACCCATGATACCGGAAACAATTGTTGGTACAGCCATGATAAGTGTAATGGATGTTAAGTATTTCATAGAATTGTTCAAACGGTTATCCATAACCGAAGACATCAATTCTCTGGTACCATTAATGATATCTCGATAGATAATCGCCATTTCAATCGCCTGCTTGTTTTCCACGATTACGTCGTCTAAGAGCTCCTTATCCTCCGGATACTGCTCTAATCGTTTGTATCGGGTTAAGCGGTCCATAACGACTGCGTTGGCACGAAGAGAGGTGGCGAAGTAAACCAGCGTGGACTCTAATTCGTGCAATGCAATAAGGTCTTCTTCTCTTGTATCGTTTCCTACTCGTTCTTCGATTTCTGTACGACGCTTGTCGATGGTGCGCAGGTTTCCCTGATACACCATAGATGTACGGTATAGAATCTGATATACAAAACGAAGCTTTTTCTTGGTACTGAACTCTTTTACTCTGTTAGTGATGAACGCCTGAAGAACCGGAAGCTCTTCGGTACAAACCGTAACAATGACACTTTGGGTTAAAATAATACCCAAAGGAATTGTGGTGTACATCATCTTCTCATGACGAATCTCTGTAGATGGAACGTCGATAAGGATAAGTGTATAACCATCTTCCAATTCGATACGTGAGCTTTCTTCTTCGTCGAGAGCTGCTCTGATATCTGCCACATCTACATCAAGGATATCTGCCACATTTTGACTTTCTTCTACCGAGGGGTCAACCATATGAATCCATACGCCATCGTCAATTGTTTTTTCTTCATGAATAAGTCTGTCATCGGTTCTGTATAACTTAACCATAAACCCCTCCTTCTGTTAATCTCGCAGCCACTGCTTTTTCATTTATACAGCAGTGCTTACGTTAACTTATTTTCATATATAATCTGATAGCAGTTTAAATCCAGCCATCTGTTCTGTTTATATCCCACGCGCTTCAACTGCCCGCAATATTCGAAACCAAATAAGTCATGCAAATGAATGCTGGTGGAATTTTCACCTGTCACCAAAGACACCACTGTGGTAATGTCCGGGTGATTTTCGGCAAACTCTAAGGTGTGTGCCATAAGCGCTTTTCCTATTCCCTGTCCGCGAAACGCCTCATGAATGTATATGGAGATTTCCACCGTTCTGTCAAAGGCTTTTCTATCATGGTAACGGGAAAGGGATGCATATCCACAGATACAGCCCTCGCGTTCCTCTACAAATATCACATATGGCGAAGCCTCATGCTCGCGAAACCACTGTAGTCGATTTGCATCATCCTTGACCTCGGTGTCAAAGGTTGCCACCGTGTGAAGGATTGCGTCGTTATAGATGTTTTTCAATTGTTCTAAATCTTCAAATCTTGCTTTACGAATCATTACTCTATTATCTTTTTAAAATTTGCAATCTGGCTCTTACTACCGATAGCAGTTAAATTATTTGCGAAAATCACATCTGTTGCACTTTTGCTTCTTGCAAAATCAATTACATTTCCGCTCCAATAACGCTGGTCTATAACATAAATGGTCTGATAATGGTCAACCAGATATGGAACAAATGCATTGCCATAGGATTCCTTCACAATCACACAAACGCTGCCGTCCGTGATATCTTTGTTTTCGATTACAGTAAATGGATTATCTCCTGCAATAAAGCAGCTATATTTCACACCTGTCTTATAACTGCTTACATCCTTGATAATTGGCCATGCATAGGTGGAACCATCCGATGCGGTAACCGTCATCTTTGCATTGGATATTGGATGATAAGTATATACAATATCCGGTGCATTATACAAAACATTTACTGTGCTCTTGTAATTTTCATAGTAACTAAAGTAGAAGGAGCCTACAAAGCCGTCATATGCAACCTGCTCATAATCATCCAGGCTATGAGCCGTGATGCCTTTTTGCTTACAAAATTCTGTATAGGCATAATAAGCTCCCAGCTGGGTCCAATGATGGTCTGTTCTAAAATACAAATATTCATCACGGTGTTCATACAAGGTGTCAAAAATATTTACTTCTAAAACATTGCTTCCCATATGTCCAAGCACGGAATCAATTGCTGCTTCCTGGTCGCCAACAGACACCTTTCCCGCGTACTCCTCAGGCAGCATGACGCCGGAGCCCAGTGGAATTGGCATACAGTATACATTACTTACACCCTTCAGGGAGTCTGCAACCTTGGTAATAAGATCTGCGTAGGAGGTTCCCCTGTCATCATTATAGCTATAGCCTTCAAAAGCCGCATTTCCAATGACATATAAACTACCAATCTTCTTTGGCGACTTACCAAGCACGTCTTTTGAGTTGTCCACGGTCAGATTTGGTGTTCCCGGTACCGGTGCATCTGTGTTCTCTACTTTCTCAGTTGATAAATAACTGCCGCTTACATATCCGGTTGCTCCATTGTATTCCACACGATACCAACCGTTTTCATTACACTTTCCGGTAACCTTAACTTCCTGTCCCTGTGCTAAAATACCCAGCTTAATGCCTTCTGTATTTGGCATACTTCTTACGTTCACACCTGTTGTTGCCCACATCGTCTGGTCGAGCTCGCTATAGGTATAAATAATCTCTTCCGACTCTGACTCTGTTGATTGCTCAGACTCTGTACTCTCAGGCTCTGTATTCTCAGTTCCTGTATTCTCCGTCTGTGTGCCCGTTTCGGTTTCTCCAGTCACATCAGATTCTGTTTCCGTTTCAGAGGCACTATTCGATTCTGTTTCACTATTCATTTCACTTTGTGTGTCTGTCCCAGCTCCGGTATCGCCACATCCAACCAGCGCAACCAACATGCCAGCTAATAACATACTGCTTAGCAGCAATCTCACAAATGCCGGTACTAATTTTTTCATAACGTGCCTCCCTAAATTTCTCTACTAGTTTAGCTTATGCATATTCTTGTCGGAGATAAAGTTCGAAACGTTGTACAACACCAGTACATCCGTAATGTTATTCTCCGCCATATATTCCTGCATGTCTCCTCGATAATATCGTAAATCAATCATATATACATGGTCATAATCCTCTGCCACAAATGGAGCAAAGGAGTTCGCGAAGGAATCCTTAATCAAAAGCAGATTGCGTTCTTCCTCAGTTGATGCCTCATTTTCATTCTCTATCTCGCCATCCACACGCTGTATCACAACCTCGCTGTAATTTCCTCCGAAGAAAAACAGATACTTGTCTTTTTCTTCCAGCTGCTCATAATGGTAGAAGCCATTGGCTTCCTCTCCCTCTAAGGTTACCACAAATGACGCATCACTTCCAGTTTTTTCATAGAATTGGACAGAATCATAGGCAGAATCGTAATCTAATATTTTAGAATACAGACTGCCACGGAATTCTTCTGTTACCGTGGTAATGGTATAATCCTCTGCGGATACCACCTGCAGGCCTACAGATTCCAAATATGCCTGATAACAAACAAACGCGCCCTTACTGGTCCAATGGTGGTCCGTGCGATAATACACGCCCTCCTCCTTATGAGAGGCAAGCACTTCTCTTACATCAATATAATTGTAATCCTTCACCGCCTCCTGCACCTTATCAAGGATTGCCGTTTGGTCAAAAAGCGGCGCATTCTCCGGTAGCTTGTCTGCCAGGACCAGTCCGGAGGTTGGAACCAGCATAAAGGACAGTCTTGATGCATCGATATTCTCACTACAGGTCGCAAAAAACTCCTGTACCTGTGCAATATTTTTCTCTACTAACGCATCATCTACGTCATCCTCAGTGATTTTTTCAAAATCGTATCCATCTTTTCCCACATACGCACCGCCGATATCGGTATCTCCCACTGCCTTTTGAATCGCAGTTTTAATGGTAATCCACGCATCACGGCCCCATATCTGGTCATTTAAATATTCTTCCAGTCCGTCCTGGAAATCACACTCTAATATATTTTCCCAGGAAGCTTCCGGAAATTCAGCCAGATAGCGGTTTTCATTTTCCGAAAACTCTCTATCCTGCGCAAGAAAGCTTCCCACACTTACCAGCACGAGAAATCCCATAAGACTTCCACACATAATCAATTTCGTTATCTTCAACTTGTACACCTCGTCCGTTAGAAACGGAAATATAAAAACGGATTGTAGCTATCTCCTACTAAAAATGCAAAACATATTACCATAAGCACAACCATAATCACTGCGCGAATCACGTCATATGCTCCGCTTTGCATAAAAGCAGTTAATTTCTTGCTCTTTGCAAGCAGTGGCTTGTAATCCAGGCTACACAGACAAAGCACAACAAGAAGTACTGCATTGCATGACAAATGATAGAAAAATGTACTATCCACAAGTGTTGTGCCAATACCCGCCATGGTCCGCAGATAATCCCCAAGAACAGCGAAATCTGTCTGTGAGAAAATGGTCCAGCCAATAATTACCAGAAACAGACAGTACACATGTCCAAGCACCTTCGGAAGCTTGTCCAGCCATTTGAGCAGGAACATCTTCTCTATCATAAGAAGCACTCCGTAGTACACGCCCCAAAGAACAAAATTCCAGCTCGCGCCATGCCACAGACCGGTTAACATCCATACAATCGCAATGTTTACCAGCTGACGCTTCAAGCCCTTACGATTGCCGCCAAGCGGAATGTAAACATAATCTCTAAACCATGAGCTAAGGGAAATGTGCCATCTTCTCCAGAATTCGGTAATGCTCTTGGAGATATACGGATGGTCAAAGTTTTCCAGAAAATGAAAGCCAAACATTCTGCCCAAACCAATTGCCATATCGGAATAACCGGAAAAATCAAAATATATCTGGAAGGAATAAGCAATTGCTCCCAGCCACGCGGTAGCAGCAGACATCTCGCTCATACCGGATATCGTCGTAAACAATGCGCCTATCTGGTTTGCAAGAATGACCTTCTTCGCCATACCAATGACAAATCGAAAAGCTCCTTCAGCGAATTCATCCACTGTGGTTTTTCGCGAAGCCAATTCCTTCTCTACCGTCTTGTACTGCACAATTGGTCCGGCAATCAGCTGCGGGAAAAGTGTTACATAGGTCGCAAAATCCAAAATATTTCTAGACGCCGGCACCTCGCCACGGTATACATCAATCGTATAGGACATCGTCTGGAAGGTATAGAAGGAAATACCGATTGGAAGGGCAATCTGTAGGAGTTCAATTCCTGCACCGGTGATTGCATTCACATTTTCAATCACAAAATCTGCGTATTTGAAAAATCCCAGAATCCCCAAATTTCCAACCATATCAATAATCAACGTAACCTTTGCAGCGGTTGGACGATTCGCATTTTTAAATTTCTCGATTAAATATCCGTTAGTATAGTCAAACACTGTGGAAAACAGCATAATACATACATAAATCGGTTCGCCCCATGCATAAAACAGAAGGCTTGCCAGCATAAGTACCAGATTTCGAATACGCCCCGGCACCACGAAATAAATTGCCATCACCACAAGAATAAACACCAACAGAAACACAAAGCTACTAAAAACCATAAGGCACTCCTATTCGCTCAAAAAGGGGCTTGCCGCATATACGTTTGATTATGTGGCAAACCCCCTATTGTTATTCACCAAATGCTTCCTTGATGAGTTCCTTTGCCTTTGCACTATCATCTGATACGCAAAGAATTACATAATTACCTTTCTGTTCCAGCACCGCATTATCAATACGCTGAGTAACCTTGGCATCATATGCTGCATTCTGGTCCTCCTGGTCTGCTAATAGTTCCTCAATATTCTCAACCATAGCCTTTGCAGTTGTCTCGTCTGGTGCAGTAAATACTGCCACTTCTTCAGAAGAAACGCCGGACACCATATACATGATACCGGTTACACCCTCTTCCATATCAACATACCATCCGATTTCATCAGCCGGTAATTGTTCCATGGTTCCGGTATAAGTAATCTCTGATACCAGAGACTGTGCTAATTCTTCTGCATTAAATTCCTTTTCACTGTTTTGGTTTGAACCGCTGTTCTCACTACCGTCACCGCTTCCGGAACCTCCACAAGCAACTACAGATACAGACATCACTGCAACAAGCAGCATTACAAATATTTTTTTCATCATGGGAATCCCTCTTTTAATCTTCTACTTTACTGTACTTTTCACTCTGTGCACGAATCAATTCTGCATCATCAAAATAATTGATACGCATTGCACGTTTTACCTCTGCCATAGTTTCCGCAGCCTTTGCTCTTGCCACTTCACTACCCT
>CAYMYV010000043.1:0-11140 GCA_964394775.1 uncultured Lachnobacterium sp.
GTTCTCATAATGTGTCGGCAAATAAACTGTATTTGTGCAATTTGCCAATTCAAGTTTTAGAAAGCACCTTTTGACACCTGAATCCTATAAGGTAAAAAGAGCCCTCCTATATGAAATAGGAACGGGCTCTTTTTAATTTCACTTTATTTCATGTTATCCCATCGTTGCAAACGGTAGACACCGTCTTCTTCCATCAAAATATACCAGAAATCTGTTTCACTTCCCTGCTCAACAAATGGAACCAAACCATCTTCTCTTACCTCGTTCACGGAATCCAATATCGAATTCATGGTCACCTGATCAACTCCTTCCAAGCTATAGTAACCATTTAAGCCTCTTATCATCCACATATTCTCTGCAATCTGCATCACATGCTGTTCTTCAATTGCATAATCAGTAATGGTGTAAGAACGTGTATCTGATGCCTTCATTCTTGCAACAATCATTGACTCTACCATTTTCTTAAGAACCTGCTGTACAGTTTCCCCATTTTCCGCATCATAATATATAACGTCGCAATTGTTTGCAATGGAACAGGTACATTCTGCATTTCCCTCATGTCGTTCTATTCTATATAGCTTCTGCCCACTATAATCCGTATACCATTCAGAAAAATCGGATTCTAACTGTTCTTCCACCCATTTTTTCTCTGTTCCGTCACCATAGTGATACAAATACACCTTCCATTCTTCGTTTCCTACATATTGCTCGAAATCTGCAATCGCTTCTGCATCACTCCTTGCCCAAATATTATCGTAGAATTTACTCGCAACACATTCGGTTTCATTTGTGCTCACATACACATCTTCCTCTACATCCAATGCAAACAAAATAATTCCATTCTCAATCCATGGCGTCATCTTTTCCTTGAATGCAGGAATCACCTCCTCGCGATGAGAACTAAATAACCACTGCAGCATATATGGAGTCGTGGCAAAAGAAATCTTATCTTCTTCTACAATGTTTACATATTCCCCACCAACAGTAAACACTCTATATTCATAGTATGCTCCTCCCTGATGTTCATACATATTAGAGTACATCAGATAATCCTTTCCGGCTTTTTTGACAAGAACCATCTCTCCATTCGTCGCATGTGGGATAGCGTATGTATCACTGATATAGCAAGCCTTGCTCTCATAGCTTCCGCCGCCAACTCCGGCGAAAACTCTCACATATACACAATCAACACCATTTTTTAAGTCAAATTCATAATTGGATGAATAATGAACCGTCTGAATTAAATCTGCCAAACCATCCTGTGTTACATCTGCTGTCGTCTCATAGATTACTTTTTCCGGGGCATATTGATACATTTCCTTGGTCTGTGCTATAAATAAATCCAAGATATCCTCGATTGTCTTATCTGCGGATGCTCCCCCATCAAGTAACCAGTGAAACCTCTCTTTGTAGGTTACAGAATCATCTTCTCCACCAGCTACCCTTTCCGGCATTGGGTTAGTCATAAAGCATATCACAATCACAATACATGCCCAGGCTGCAATTCCAACCACCCCGGCAGATGCTTTCTTGTAATGAATGACACGTTTAATTCTTTCTTTGATTCCGATTTCCCCAAACGCCACCGGATATGCCAAAACAAAATGACGTGGACTGCTACATGCCAACAGCGTTTCCAAATAGTTCTTCTTTTCCGATGCATCCATCTTGCGAATCACTCTCTCATCGCATGCAAGCTCAATATCCCGACACATCAATACGTAGGAAAGCCATACCAATGGATTGAACCAATGGATTGACAAAATCACAAAACCCAAGGGCTTCCACACATAATCCAAACATCTCAAATGTTCCTTTTCGTGGGCAACGATGTAGCGCATCTGTTCTTTTTCAATGTGAGATGGCAGATAAATACGAGGACTGATAATACCAAGAATGAATGGTGAGCGAATATCGTCATTAATCCATACCTTCTCCTGCACTCTTACAGATGCCTTTACCTGATTTCTTAGCTTCAGATAACTTACAACCAAGTACACAAGCATTGCAAAAATTCCAACAGCCCACACAATCGTTGCGCCAATCACAACAGCTTGCATTGGTTCCATATTACTATTTGACTCATTACTGCCTGCACTTATATTCTCACCAATAGTCGCATTTCCACCAACTGATGAATTTCCACCAATAGTTGTATCTCCTCCGATGGCTGCATCCCCGCCAACTGATGAATTTCCACCAACTATAGTATCATCTCCAACAACCGCATCTCCCACGTTCTCATTACCACTTGACAGATTTCCGCTTATAGCATCTCCACTTATAGAATCTCCACTTATAGAGTCTCCACTTATAGAGTCTCCACTTATAGAGTCTCCGGCTACAGAGTCTCCGGCTGCAGAGTCTCCCACACCACTTGACAAAAGGTTGTCCCATACAACTAAATTCCCACTTGGAATTAGGCTGAAAGCACTTTCAATAGAAAATGGACAAAGCAATCGAATTGCCACCAATGCCCACAAAACATAACGAAAGCCCTTCGGTGCCTTTGTAAGTAGTGCACGGATGATAATCACTGCCAAAATCAGCCAGCTGGCGGATATGGTCATATTCAAAATATTTAAAAATACTCCTTCCACTACCTAGTCCTCCTCTAGCTGATCCAACATTTTACGTATCTCTCTAATCTCTTCACTTGTCAGCTGCTTGTTGCTGGCAAATGCTGCAATAAATGCCGGAAGGGAGCCATCAAAGGTTTCTTCCACGAACTGTCCGCTTTGCACTGCGAAAAACTCCTGCTTAGATATCAGGGAGCTTACGGTTCCATCCTGATTCCGGAAAATCCCACGTTCACACAGCTTCTTTAGCACCGTATAGGTTGTGGATTTCTTCCATTCCAGCTTTTCGCTGCATAGCTTTACCAGTTCTCCGGAAGATAATGGTTCATTATCCCATATGATGTCTGCAAACTGCGATTCTACAATGCCTAATCTCATCTCGCTCATTTTCTTCATCCTTTCCGACCTTCGATGGTCTATTGGAAATAGACCTTTATCTGATTGCAAGTCTATCACTTATAGACCAACCTGTCAAGCATTTATAAAATCTTTTTAGAGAGCGGATGATAAGTTCTAAGCAGATATGACAATTACTTATTTAGATTCGGGTGTCAAAAGATGCATTTACAAATTATGTTTGGCAAATTGCACAAATACAGTTTATTTTCCGACACGTATTTCAAACATAAGTTTTTCTAAGTGCTTTGAATAAACGTTTTAAAAAGTGACGTGACCGGCTTAAATTCGCCATCCATGGCTCAGTTAAGCCTTTCGCTGACATCGTGTCAGCGAATCACTAGGTGTTGACAAAGCACTAACAAAAACTATATGTTCTCATAATGTGTCGGCAAATAAACTGTATTTGTGCAATTTGCCAATTTGAGTTTTAGAAAGCACCTTTTGACACCCTAATCTTATTTCAGTAGCTTCATCACGCGATTTATCGGATGGTATAAAACCAGCATGATAACAAAATTTCCGATACAATGAGTAATATCCCAAGGAATTCCTTTGCCCCACCATGCAAGTGCAGCTTTGGGTCCACTTAAAAATATATACGGTATGGCACACAATACGCCAAAGGATAATCCAAAGGCCCCTGAAAATATCGCCCAGCTCCATGCCGAATCCATCTTACGAAAGACTCTTGTCAGGATTGCCAGTAGCGGCCATATATACAGGTACATAAACCACCACAGATTTATCCCATAGATCGCACCTTCGATCAGTATAAATACCGTAATTACATAAAATATCTTATTTCCAAAAAACAGGGAAAACAGGATGATCCAGAAGCTGGTAAGCTCAATGTTTGGCAGAAACGCCAATGCCTGCTTACTCACCTCAATCACTGCTACCATCATACCAATAAGTGTAATATCTTTGATTGTTAATTTCATTTTAAAATTATTCTGTAGCAGTTTCCACAACATACACAATCTGAAACTCATCGCCATCCTCTATCGGCTGACTGTCAATTCCATAATTACAGTACTCGCCGTTTACATAAAAACCCCAGTAAGCGGCATCCGCGGCGTAATCTGCTTTTTCACCATTTACGATGTCAATCATAAGACCATATCCGCTCTCTGTTCCAGAGAATGTGATTCCAGCCTCTTCCATTGCCTGACGAAGATATTCAGCATCTGTTTTGATTTCGTATTCTTTCGTTTCCGCTTTGCTATCTACTACCTTGATAACAATTGATTTGCTTCCCTCTACAGGCTGTTCCTTAAAAAATGGTTCAATTATAGCAAATGCCATTATCGCCAACAGCAGAATACCTGTAGCTATCAGCTTTTTCTTGTGCTCTTGCTGCATTTTTTCTCCTTTCAATATTGTCTTCCCATTTTCCTTATTGTGTTTCTATCACTCGGAGAAAATTATAACACTAAATACAGCCGTTTACCATCCCATAATTTCCTGTATCTTTGCCGTCAGCTTTTCTGCTGCCTTGGTATGTGTTGCTTCTGTTGGATGCCAGTCTGCCGCATATCCATCACTTGCTGACTGCACAGCAAATCTCATACAATCAATATTTGAATCACCTGTTTCCTCCTTATAAGCAGCTACTGCCTTTTCTACAGAAGGATATAATTCATCTCCCATGATTCCTAACGTACACAAAATAGTTGCATCCGGATTTTTCGCACGCACCTCTTTTAGAAACTCTACATATGCCGTCTCATATTCTGCTTCCTTTGCAGCCTCACCCTTTACATAGCTACTATCATTGGTTCCAAGATTAATCACTATCAAATCCGGCTGTCTGGTGCTAAAATCCCATTCTACCTCCTGTGGATAATACTTGCCCATATAAGCACCATAGGAAAAGCCCAGCTTACTATATAATGGTGGAACCTGCTGTGCCTCAACCTTAGTTCCATCATCTGTATATCCTGAAATAATTCCATGTCCGCTAAAGGAAACCATGCTGTAATCTGCGCCTAATGCCTGCGCTGTTTTATAGGCATATGTCTTGGTGACATCCTCTGTTCTGGTAGAAAAATGATGATCTCTGTCCTCATCATCTACTCCATACCCACAAGTAATCGAATCTCCAATAAACTCAATAAAATATTGGCCATTTTCCGTTGGCTGAATGTCGCCCACGGAGGTCACTTCAATCTTTCCAATTCCTGCTGTAGACTGTGCGGCTTCTGATAGCTTAACCACGCGAATCACACACGCCTGAGCTTCTTCACTTTCAAATACCGTATAGGACTTTTGAATTTTATCTACCATATCATCTACTACACGCTCGCCATTTACATAGATTGCGAAACGTGCCTGATTGTCGATTCCGGAATTAATCGCACTATCGGCCTTCATGGTAATCGTTGCTTTTGTTCCAACAAAGGAAAACTCTGCTCCTGTTCCGGAAAGCGGCAGCCATAAGGTGTTATCCTGTTCCTTTGCGCGTCCAAGCAGGCGCACATATTCTTTTGTTGGTGCGAATTCTTTTTCCGTAAGCTCCATCTGTTCCTCCTTTGTACTGTCCGTTCCATTTTCTGTATTGATGCCTTCGGTTGCACTGCAGCCTGTTAATGTGGCTAATAATGCCACTGCAAGAATGAACGTCCCCATTTTCTTATGTTTTTTCATCTTCATTTCCTCTTCTCCTCCATAACTATCACAAATGAATGCCTAATTGTCTCAGGAAATCCCTCATTCTCTGCATTCTAGCCTCAAACTGCGGATAAAAGTCTGTTTCTTCATAAGGTGTTACATAAAAGACCTGCAAAAATGTCATATTGATGGCTTTTATCACTGCCTCATTATCTCCATTATCCGTATAAAACGCACGGAGTCCTTTTGTCAGCCCATGCCATTTCACCAGAAAGCTCTCATAATCCTTAAGCTTTGGAACATTCAGCCACTTATTTATTTTCACCTTCGTTTTATTCGGTGCCGGACATGCATCCTCTAACACAAAATATGTAAGCTTGTCTCCTTCGTAGTTCCTGCCAAGCGGAAACAGACGGCAAAAGCCCGGGCGATAATCGTGGATACTGCATCGCCCCTCCTCGTTTAGAAAGCCACATTTCGGCACGTCCTGCTCCATGGAAGACGTGTCAAGGTCAAAAGCTACTGTAGTGCCATACGACATACGGATATTCGGCAGAATCAGACCGGCCTCCACATGAAGTTCTATCTCTTTTTCCAGAAGCTCTTCAAGGTTTTTCCCAAGATGCATCGTCATATTGTAAACATCATATGGGTCAAGCCAAATAGACTGCCCCATATCGCAACAACAGGATGAACATCCATTGCAATCGTGGCAGTCTACTTTGACCATATCATTATTACTATATAATTTTGTGATTTCTCTGTTCATATGGTGTATCTCCTGCGTCCAAAACTAGAGCGCGCTTACGCGACGTATGTCCTTATTATACCGCGTATTGAGCAATTACACCACTATTACTTTTTCTATTCCTCCACATCCATCATGGTACCAATAAATAATGGTTTATAGGTTTCTGTATCAATAATCATATATACAAATGGTCGGTCCAGATATACCACCTTAGGTTCTTCTACTGTGACAGACTCGCACTCTAGCTCTACTGCTGTAACAGCCGCTGCTTTGGTGCCGTTCTCATCTACAGAGATATAGGTTTTATGAAGCACCCGGCTGATAAAAATATTCCCCTCGTTAGAGGTTCCGATGCCTGAAAAATCCGCAGCAGCACCATCAAAAGCATCTACCATCCCCATTGACTTTAATACCTTGCTCAATTCAATGTCATACTCGGATTCAAATTTTGGAATGGAAGTATTCACTGCAGTTTTTTCTGCGCTTGCAAGTAACCCATACAATCCTTCTCCATCCAGGGATGCCACATATTCCTCAACTGTGATTCCCTCATCCGGAAGTATTGCAACAAAGGCATACTCATTGCCTTTATAATTTTTCATAAATCCTGTTGCATTTTCACTTTCCAGATAGACACCTTCCTCTGAATACATAAATTCTACGATCTGTTTGGTTCCATCCTCTTTGGTAAACTCTCTCTCGTGGATTGCATTTTCACTGTAAGGCTCCTGCCATTTTGCATCAAAAGCCACAGCATTTATCAGATACATAATGACATCTGCCGGAATTTCCCCTAAGATTTTTTTAATCATACCATATGTGTTTTCATCTACCCAGTTATTGATATCATTTAAGGTCGTATCATCGAACGGTGCTGCATAGATGCCTGCCTCATAGTAATCTGCATTTTTTTGCAGGAAATCCTGATTCACAGAGAGGCTGTCATCATTCTTAAACCAGATAGAGTTTGCAATATTAAGCTTATACTCCGTGTTATCATCACAGCCTGCAATATAGGCACTCATCGCACGATTCAGGCTGCCCATATCCATACCAAATACCTCTTCCATCTGTTCTAAGGTCTCGCCCTTTGCACCATTTGCAGTCATTGCAAGCGCTGCTAATATGGATATTGGCGAAATCATGGTGTTTTTTGCTGCCGCACCAGCCTCTTTATCACTCGCCATGCTGTTTCGCAATATGTTCAGCCCAAAATCTATGATTGCTTTTTCTGTATAATTTTTCACATCATCCGTATCTGTGATGTTCTCTACGCCACTGTTTATTGTTTCTGTCGTTTTATCCCCGGATTTTCCCACCCCCTTCATAAGGTCTGTTGATTTATTTACGCCACCACATCCAACAAGTGGTAATACAAGCGTTAACGCAAGCGCGCCTGCCAGTATTCTTTTTCCTAATCCCTTTCTCATTGTTTCTTCTCCTTCCATCTCTTCCCAATATCTGTTTCACTCTTTTGTGGTGTCATTGCAAGTTAGTCTTCCACTGTCATTACCGTTCCAATGAAGAATGGCTGGTTGTTTTCACAGTCAATGAGCATATACACGAATGGTCTGTCAAGATACACTGTCTTACTATCTTCATATATTGGTGCAGCTGAATCCACCGCCTCTACTACAGTTGCCGCTCCTGCTTTTGTTCCCTGTGGACCAACTGTGATATATGTTTTATGAAGAACACGACTGATAAAGATATTTCCACCTGTAGAGGTCCCAAGACCTGTAAAATCTGCCAAATCCTGATAAAAGGCATCGCTTATTCCCATTTCCATCAGCACATCGTTCATTAACAAATCATATTCTGTATTAAACACCGGGATTGCAGCATTTACATGTACGTTCCTTGGATTAGCAAGAAGTGATTTTATCTGTTCTCCGGATAATCCTGCCACATAATCAGATACGCTTATTCCTTCATTTGGCAGTAAGGCAACAAAAGCATATTTTTCATCTTCATAATACTTAACAAATCCGGTTGCAGCCTCATCCTCCAAATACAAAAACTCATCCGAATACATCAGGTCGACTTTCTGCTCTTTTCCGGCTTCTGTAGTAAAGATCTTCTCATGCACCTGATTCTTATCATAAGTTTCTTCCCACTCCGCCTCAAATGCCAGTGCATTGATTAGATACATGATAATATCTTGTGGAATATCGCCTAAAATATCTTTAACCATTCCATCTGTTTCTTCTTCTACCCACAGATTAATGTCTTTTAAAGCAGTATCCTTTTCAAAATCTGTTCTGTAAATATCCGCGTCGTAATAATCTGCATTTTTTTGTAAAAAATCCTGCTCTACGGTAAATCTTTCATCTGCGGTAAACCAGATAGAATTAGCAAGCTTCAGCTTATACTTCTCCCCCTGTGGAAGAGCGTCCATATACTCTGCAAAATATCCGTTCAAAATGGAAATATGTGTATCAAAGACCGTTTCCATCTGCTTTAAGGTTTCACCCTTTGCGCCATTTCCTGTCATGGATAAGGCAATCATTACGGACAATGGCGAAATCAACGTATTCTTATCCGCTTCTAATGCATTTTTGAATAATTCTATGGAAAAATTCGTCACTGCATCCTCCGGATTATTCGGTACGCCCTCTCCACAAGTAGGTATGGATTCATCACTTGCCTGCTCTTTTGGATTTTCCTGAATCCCTTCCATGAGATTTTCTGCCTGAATCGCTTCATTTTCCACTCCGCCACACGAAGCAAGGGGAAGTACCATGGCTGCTATTAGTAAAAAGGCTAGAACTCTTTTCCTAAGCTTCGTTTTCATAACCCCCATCCTTTCTGCTACCAGTGCATAGCCAAAATCTTAATTAAGGTGTCGCAGGTTTCCGTATCCAAAATGATTCCGATATCCGTAAACTCATGATAGAACAAAAAGCCTTCCGTCAAAAACCAGCAGTGAACAATTTCGCCGTCTTTCTTTTCAAAAAACAGATGATATATCTGCTCTGGTTCTATCGGTGGTAGCTCCTCTGTTAAAACACAAGGATTTTCCAGCATATCCTCCAAAAGCATATCCATGCACCACTTGTATTTTTCTTTAATCATAGATGCCTGTTCGATGGCTTCTTCCTCACTTGCCGAGCTTTCCCATATCTTGTGCGGAATAATAGAAACACTAAGATAATTATCTTGCAAATGATAAATATCTGCCATTGAAGCATACACAATGTTTTCCTCAACCTTGTCTCCCTCATTTGGAATTTCTGTCTCTGTTACTGGTTCCATTTCTTCAATGACTCTATCAGAGTCCGTACCAGCTTCTACTTCCGAATTTTTGACTTCAACATCGATGATATTTTCACTCGAGGAATTGTTTATAACCGATTCCTCATCTTCACCTATATGAGCATCGTCAGATAACATACCATCTATTGTGTCATTCGAACTGTTATCCTCCCTCTGTGTTTCAATGCCATCAGTAAGAAAATCCCTATCAGCACCTATGTTTGTGTTCCCACCTATATTGAGATTCATCCAAGCCCAGCCGCCAATTATTAGTAAACAGACGCTTGCTGCTGTTGCCACCCATCTGCGCCAATGCCAATTCATAATTCTAGGCATTTTTATTTTTTCCTGTCCCGCGGAATCTGTACCTTGTGCACTATTCCCTTCACGTAACGCATTGGCTTCCGTTATCAAATCATCATCCAGCAAATCAAGTGCATCCTGGATGATTTCACTTTTCTTTCTTTCCATCATATATGGAATCCCTCCTTTTCCAGATGCTCCTTTAATCCGCATCTGGTACGATATAACAACGTCTTTGCTTTTGCTTCACTCATACCGCAATGCTTCGCGGCATCCTTTAATGAGTCTAAAAAATAATACCTGCAAACAAATAGATTTCTGGTTTCCTTTGGCAGTGTATGTAGATATTGATTGATAGATTTTGCAAGAAAAGCCACTTCCATCTGTTGCTCTGCCGTACTGCCATCTGAAATACAATCCTCTAATTCCGAAAGAGAAAATGTATATTCCGACGGAATACGTTTTTCACGTGTACGCTTGCGCACCACATCAATGGCAACGCGTCTTGTGATTTTTGCAAGAAAAGCAGACAACACCTGTGGTCTATGAGGCGGCATCGCCTTCCATGCCCTCATATAAGTGTCGTTTACACATTCTAAGCTATCCTCCATATTGTTTAGAATGTTGTATGCAATTTTCGTTAAATAATGTCCATATTTCTGCTGAGTTTCCGCAACTGCCGACTCGTCACGGCTCCAATACAGGTCGACAATTTTTTCATCTGTCATGGAGAAAGCTCCTTTCACGGAGATGATACGCACTCTGTGTGCACCAGAGCACGTTTGCACAATCAACTCCTTTGCCTTATATCTCGTTGTACCATTCTGATGGTTTCATAAGTATATAAATTTTTTGTATTTTCTATTCAGTTCTATTCAGTTTCTATTCAGCTTCTATTCAGTTCTATTCAGTTATATTGAGTTATATTGAGTTATATTGAGTTATATTGAGTTATATTGAGTTATTTTGAGTTATTTTGAGTTCTATTGAGTTAATTTTATCGTCAATTTTATCGTCAAAAAGCGTCAAAAGGCGCTTTCTAAAACTTGAACTGGCAAATTGCAGCCCATGTGTGTAGTCCAATTCTCTTTTTGGGTATATGTGAACAAGCCGCCCGCAAATACCCTCATTTGCCTTGTAAAGCAAGCACTACAGAATTGCCTTTGGGTATATATGAACAAGCTGCCTGCAAATACCCTCATTTGCCTTGTAAAGCAAGCACTACAGAATTGCCTTTGGGTAT
>CAYMYV010000043.1:11240-11923 GCA_964394775.1 uncultured Lachnobacterium sp.
ATGGAATTTTTCGAGTTAAAATACCCTTGCTTTTTAGGTTTTCCGGGGTATTTTGGACAGTTTTTTTGTATATACCCAAATCATATGATATCGCACCCCCGCCCACTTAAACACAAGAAAACAGGGTATAGATAACCATTTTCTTCATATATACCCTTGACTTTCTATAAATCCCTCTATCTTATCCATATAATACTGTCGTAGGTATACGTTTTTATTCATTGAACCACCTCAATGCTCTATATTCTATCCTCTTTCATCTATTTTCACAAGTTAAGAGGTGTATTTTTTCAATTTTTGCTTTTTTATACCGTTAACAGCCATTTATCAATGTTGTATTAATTCAGTACATATGTGTATAGTTGAATTGCATATCAAAACGAGCCTTCTGTTATAATAAACACGAAAGGTGCCAGAACCCGCTGTTTTCAACGTTTTCTGACACCTTTATCTTGACTTACACTATTCCAAACACCTTAAGCACCCAATATATCAGCCCCACAACCCAGCTGCTAAAGATACCATATAATATCACGGGTCCTGCAATTCTAAATATCTGACAGCCGATACCGAAGACCGGTCCTTCCCATTCTGTCAAGGTAAGGATAAAAAATATATTACTTCGACATACTGAAAGTTTCACGCGTTCAACAAGTTAGATTTTTAATCATTATACCAATATC
>CAYMYV010000044.1:0-11821 GCA_964394775.1 uncultured Lachnobacterium sp.
AGCCCAACACCTTGATGGTTGCCAGCTCTCTCTCACGCTCTGAAATATTGGTGGTTGCCAACGTAAACAATACAACAAAGGCAAGTGCTGCGGCCAATGTGATAACAATATATACAACCAGATTGATAATTCTAAATACTGAGTCAGCCGCATCTTCAAATCCCGCAGATGCGGAGGCTGATAAAATACCATCCATCTGTGCCAACTGTTCTGCCCATACCTTATGCGTAGCTTCATCTGTGTTCAGTCGAAGCAGTGCCGCATTTCCTTCAAATTCGCCAAACAGCTCTTCATAGGTTCCCTGGGTCATATAAACGAAATTTCCCAAATAATTTCTTGCAATATCTGTAACATCTACTTCTGCCATATCCAGCTGCAACGTTTGAATCGATATCATATCACCTTTCTCACAGCCCAATAGATTCATGACATTAATTGTCACATAGATATCACCATCATTCAGTCTTAGGGAATCGCCATCCATATTTCGAAGATTCATGTATCCACGAAGATTGCCACCCTCTGGAACAACCATAATCTGTACTGTTTCCTCTTTTCCATTCTCATTCATTACTTTGATATTGCTAATATGCATATTAATGTAGGAGCGAATTGCCTTATCCCCTTCCAGATTATCCAGCAGTGTTTCATTACTCTCTGCCACAACCATAGCATCATAAATAAATACACTGCCATACTGCTGGTTCATAAGCTCCATTACCGTATCCTTAATCGTAAAGCCTGCTACAAGAATGGAGGTACAGCCTGCAATACCAAACAACGTCATAAAAAGACGCTTTTTATAACGGAACAGGTTACGAACCGTAACCTTATTCAAAAATGACAAACGGCTCCACACCGCCGGAACTCTCTCCAAAAATACCCGCGAACCATTCTTCGGTGTCTTTGGACGCATCAAAGTCGCCGGCATATGAGATAATTCAGACTGGCAGGAGATGATTGCTGCACCAACAATACCTATGATAAAAAGAAGTATTCCACCTATTCCATATAACAGGTTAAACTTCAATACATAATTGGTCAGCTGGTACATAACTCCAAAAATACGGAATATAATTTCCGGTAAAACAATATATCCTAAGATATCTCCAAGAATTCCGCCGAAAACACATGCCAGTAACGCGTATACCACATACTTTTTTCGGATTTCCTTATCTGTAAAACCAAGTGCCTTGTAGGTTCCAATCAGTCCACGGTCTTCCTCTACCATTCGTGAAATCGTAGTCAAGCTAATCAAAATCGCAACGGTAAGAAACAATATTGGAAAAGCATTACCAATCGCTTCAATACACTGTGCATCGGTCTTAATATTGTTATAACCGCTTAAAGAGGTTCGTGTAGAAATATACCATTCTGTCATCTTAAGCTCTTCGATTTCTTTTCTGGCATCTGCAATAAGCTCCTCTGCTTCCTGCCTCTTATCCTCATATTCGGAAACATTTACCTCTAATTCGCTTTCTCCACTTGCCAGTTCTTCTTTTCCGCTTTCAATTTCCTCCCAGCCACTTTCCAGTCCGGCTCTGGCTTCTTCTAATTCTGCCCAACCATCTTCCAGCTGGTCCCAGCCGTCTTCTATTTCCTGCTTTCCGGCTTCGTAATCTGCCTGTGCCTCTTCCAGCTGCGCACGCGCAGCCTCTAGCTGCTTCTTACCTTCTTCTAATTCCTTCTTACTATCCTCATATTCCTGAAGATAAGTATCAAGCTCTGCCCGACCTTCTGCAACCTCCTCATAGGCTGCTTGCTCCTGTGCATCTACCTCACTTAGAATTTTCTCATAGGATGTAAGCTGCTCTTCAAGATTCGTAAGCTCTTCTTGCTGCTTAGCAAGCTCTTCTTCCTTTTCTGTAAGCTCTGTCTCAAGCTCTAGCAGTCTTAACTGCTCTTCTTCTGACAGTTCTCCATTTTCAGCCTTTGCTTCTAACCCCAGCTTCTCCAATGCTAAAGCATCCACTTCTGCCTGAAGAACTGCAAGGTCTGCTTCTAACTCTCTGATATCTGCTTTTACGGAAGTTATCTGTCCGTTAATCAGTGTTCGAATTGTCTCAAACCGTTTTGGAATCTGAGCCTCTGCTTCATCTATTGCAGACTTCATTTCTACTATTACAGAGTCTATCTGAGCTAATGCTTCTTCACCCTCTGCCAGTTCTGCTTCACCAGCCTCTAATTCTGCCCAGCCTTCATTTAGCTGTTCCTTCGCCTCGTCCAGCTGACGCTGGGCACGCTCCAATTCGCGTTGGGCCTTTTGCAGCTCACGTTCGGCCTTTTCAATATCTTTTTGGCCTTGAACTAATTCATTTTCGCCATCAAGAAGCTCCTGCTTCGCATTTTCAATTTCTTTCAGCGCATCTTTGATTTTATCTTCTGCCTCTTGGAACTTGTCGCTCATTTCACTCTCGGCATCATCAATTTTCTCGAATGCATCTCCGGTAATCTCATCATAGCGGGCCTGCTCACGATCAGACTTAACCTCTGCCTCCAAAATCTTCACGACCGCATCTATATGCTCCTCATAGGCGTCCGTATAACACATCAGCTCATCCGCATCTGTAACCGTCATATAGATGGCTGTATATATATCACTACTCACCGCATCCGGTAGCACAAAAAATGTATAATCTGTAGTAGAATTCGCACGAAAGGCAACCGCACCTTCATTAGTGTTGATATCCATGGCATCGATTACCACGCCAACTATCGTATATTCTGTAATCAGGATATTTGGTTCTTCCGCTTCCTCCTCAATTTCAATCTCAAAGTCATCCATCTGAGAGTCCGCTTCCAGGTCTGATTCGGATTCTTCTTCTGGCTTAGACTCTGTTACTTCCTCGGACTCCTCCAAATCCTCTTGAATAATAACAGTATCCCCGATTTGTTTTCCTGTTTCTGATATGTAATCCTTGGTTACCAGAATTTCATCCGCACGAAGCGGCATCTCACCTTCTAATATGTACGGAATATTAATTCCCTTCTGACTCAATACATTTAGCTTTACCTGCTTTGTTTTTCCTTCATGATAAGTATAAACCGTCTCACTATATGTGCCTTCTACCTCTTCTACACCATCGAGTCTTTCCAGAATTTTCACGTCCTCGTCAGTAAGTCCCATGGTAGATACTATCATGATATCCATCAGATTCTGTTCATCAAAAAATGCATCTGCAGTATATCGAAGGTCGTCACAGGCGGCCTTTATGCCAGCCAACATACATACTCCAAGGGCAGCTATCAGCATTAGGGCAAAAAATCTCTTTTTTCCTTTTACAATCGTCTTAATGACGTCTTTGGTATATGCTTTCATTTATATCCTCACTACCACTCAATATCTGCTATCGACATAGGATTGTCGTTCTTTGTAATCTCAATTACCTTGCCACTCTTAAAACGAATCAGGCGGTCTGCCATTGGTGCAATTGCAGAATTGTGGGTAATGATAATTACCGTAATATTTTCATTGCGACAGGTATCCTGCAACAGCTGCAGAATCTGCTTTCCTGTATTATAGTCAAGCGCACCCGTAGGCTCATCACAAAGAAGCAGCTTCGGATTTTTTGCCAATGCTCTTGCAATGGCTACACGCTGCTGCTCACCACCGGATAACTGCGCCGGGAAATTATTTTTTCTATGTGACAGCCCAACCTTATCCAAGGTCTCTGATGCATCCAGCGCATCCTTACATACCTGTACTGCCAATTCTACATTTTCCAATGCCGTCAGGTTTGGCACCAGATTATAAAACTGGAACACGAAACCAATATCCGTTCTACGGTATCCTACCAGGTCGTGCTTATTGTATTTGGTGATGTCATTTCCATCTACAATAATTTGTCCCTTGGTTGCCACATCCATTCCACCAAGAATGTTAAGCGCAGTGGTTTTGCCCGCACCGGAAGAGCCTAAAACTACTGCAAGCTCGCCTCTTTCTACAAAAAAGCTCGCATCATCCAATGCCTTAATGGTGTTCTCACCAGTGGTATATTCCTTTGTAATATGATTAAACTCGATATATGCCATTATTTTTCTCCTAAGTACTCAATTACACTATGCGCTGCCACATTTCCTTCGCCAACCGCTTTCGCATACTGGTATGGTTTTCCTGTGCAATCTCCTGCTGCATACACACCGGCCAGATTAGTTTCCATTCTGCGATTTACCCCAATATGTCCATCCTCCATCTGTAATCCGGACAAGAGAGTTGTTGGTGCAATGGAGCTTCTCATAATGAACACTCCATCTACCGCCAAAGCGTCCCCATCTGCCAGACAAAGCTCTTCCACTCGAAAGCCGCCTTTTATCTCCTTTGGAGCTTTGCGGATAATTTCAATATTGTCTCCGGCAACCTCACTATCCTTGTAAAATGGAAAGAGATACACCCGCTCCGCCAGCTCTGCCAAGAACTGAATCTCGTGCTCAAATCTCTTTGAAGCAGCAACTACAGCAATAGTTTTTCCTTTGTATAAAGCCCCATCACAGGTCGCACAATAGCTGACGCCCCGTCCTAAGAATTCTGCCTCTCCCTGATACTGATTAGCAGCAACAACACCCATGGCAAGAATCATCGTATTGGTTTCATAAAACTGATTCTCTGCCATCACATTATAGTATCCACCCATATCATAGATGCTGCTGACTATTTTGTCGGTTATCTCCAAGCCCATTGCAGCTTTGTGTGATATAAAGGCTGCTGCCAGTTCCTTTCCGCTTACCCCATATAATCCAGGGTAGTTATTCACCGCTTCCGCCTTTTCCACCTTGTCGCTAAGCTTGTCATTTCCAAACCATAGAAAATTCTTATTATATGTTTTTAAATTAATCGCAGCCGACAGCCCCGCAGGACCACTTCCGATAATAATACAATCGTATCTCATTTATACACCTCTATCGTTAACACAATGCTTCTACTGTACTCTTATTATAAAAAACACTTTTAATAGGGTCAAGGCGGATATAGGAAAAAGGTCCTATATCCTTTCTAAAATTTCTCTAAAAAACAGCAGCGCACTCTATTTATTATAACCAGAGCCGCTGCTGTATATTCTCTATTCTTTTACTGCAAGTTTTGCCGGTGGCTGGGACAGAATTCCATATACTGGCAATATACTTATAATACTATGTATCAGATAAATCGCTGCCAATAGCACTACCACTGCCCACCATGGGAAGATTAGTTGAATCTGCAGGGATGGAATTGAGCTGACCACCTTGATGACTGCACTTGTAATCAATACCGCCGGAAGTGATGTATAACAGGTCATAAAGAACATTTCCAGAACATATGCCTGTAGAATACTCTTTTTAGAGATTCCAATCAATCGATATACTGTAAGCTCTTCACTTCTTGATACTGCATTGGATTTGACCGTAAAATATACCATTACCAGTGACAATACCACACAGATAAATGCAATCAAATACTTCGCATCCAAATCTACCTGATTTGCTTCTTTATATTTTGCAACCTGTACTTCATGTGGGACCTCAATCTGCAGCTGGAAGTCACTTCTATAATCTGCCTTTGTTCCTTCAAAATACTCTAGCGCTGCCGCCTGATCGGTTGCATAGAACATACATTTTTTCAGTTCATAAATCACCAAATCACGGACATTGACACAGCCCTGCTCTGACATGACGAAGTCTACACCGTAGTAATCAGTAAAGGTTCCTACAATTGTATATACATGAGTATCGTCATCCCCAATGACGTAGGTGTCTCCTACCGAATAGCTCATAGCCTTGAACAAACCTTCACGCATCAATATCTCATCATCTGCCAATTCTATGCTATCGTATTCGCCCGGATATTCTGCTTTAAGCTCTGCCACATTTGAGATATATTCTCCACGAGTCGGGAAGCCTAATAATACATTCTGTCCACAATAGATATTAGACTCACCCGAATTACTGATTCCAACGATTTCCACCAATTCCGAGGTGGTCGCAACCATGACTTTCTTTCCCACGAAATTCTCCGGTGTTTCTAACATGGTCGATACAACGCCACCAGCCTCAATCAGCTGATTGATGATTCGAATATCTACCACTATATCATTACGTTTCTCCGGCATAGTACCATAGAGAAGCATATCTTCGTTCAAATAATCCTTGGACACATAAGAGAAATTGGTCAATCGTTCCAAGAGACTATTCATCTGTGCGAACACTTCCCCCTGTAAGAAAATGTTTACCTCTGGAACTGCAAAAACAGTACCATATGCATTCTCATCCAGATGCTCCCACGCATAGTCCAAAATTGCTTGCTGCGACTCCTCATCCCTAAGAGACGAAACCTTTGCAAAGTCCAAATAGATGTAGTGTGAATCCGTCGTTACAATGGATTCTTCATCTATCGATACGGTATTAATAAAATCGGCAACTGTTACGGATAGCAAAACCGCCGTAACAATTAATACACCAATTACAAACGCCTGCTTCTTTCCCATGGAGCGGATGTTTTCCAATGCCATGTGCAGAATTTCCCTGAATGCCAAAGAAGCACTGCCCTTGCTCTTAAGCTTTGGAAGATTGTAGGAGAGCTTCTCTATTTCCTCCACATCGAATTTTGGACGGAACTCATCTACCATATGAATTCCACTTTCTTCCCCTTCTAAAATCACATCACAGTTCATGTGATTCTTGATGTAGAGCTTTCCATCACGAAAGGCAAGACTAAGACCTACGGTGCGCTCTGCCAAATCCTCTTTTTCTTTTCCTTCAAAATAGATTCGGAAATTTGCAAAATCATTCGCAAGTGTTTCACATTCCAGCTCTTTGAGATAGATATTAGCATCATCGCCACGTTCATAGCTGTCCGCAGAAGCATTCTTCACATCGCTAATCACCTGACCATCGCAAATCTCAATAATTCTATCCGCAAAAAAGTTTGCAATTCTTCTTTCATGCGTTACAAGAATAACCAGACATTCCTTGGATATACTCTTTAAAATACTCATGGTGCGAAGCGTGTTTTCTTCATCCAGGTTTCCGGTCGGCTCATCTGCCAATATAATATCCGGAGATTTTACCAAAGCTCTTGCGATGGACACTCTCTGCTGCTGACCACCGGATAACTTCGATACCTGTTTCTTCTTGTACTTACCCATGCCAAGCATATTCAGAACATATTCTACACGCTCTTCCTTTTCCTCTTCGCTGATATCAAAGCGGTTCAAGGCAAGCTTAACATTGTATCCGACAGTATGGTCTCCCAGCAAATAATAATTCTGGAAAATGTAATCAAATCTGTCATTTCGAATTGGCTCCATCACCTTAGGATTATAGCCCTTAAGTGTGGTCTGGTCGATGGTAATCGTACCGCCGGAAAAGGTGTCTAATCCACCTATCGTATTTAAGAGTGTGGTTTTACCGGAGCCACTCTCGCCAAGTAAGCATACCAGGCCTGTTCCGTCAAACTCCAATGACACATCCTTTAATACCTTTTCTTCATTTTTTCTGCCTTCGTTATAGGTTTTATATAAATGCTCAATCTTTATCATGCGTTCAACCGTCCTTTCAATAATTTATTAAAGGCGGCAACAGTCAGTACGGAAAGGATTACATTATATGCCACAAAAAGCAGATATCCATTCCACTCGTAATACCACATCATCTCTGCAATAATTGAAATTCCTGCAAGGTTTAGACCCCACATAAGGGCAATCGTAATTACCAATGCAATCACACAGTATACACCGATTTCCAAATAGCTGATTTTTCGAATCATCTGCATTTTCATGCCAATGAATTTCAAAACAAAATAATCCTTTACACGAATCTTCATTAGTGAACGAAGAATCAATATCTCTGCCAAAACAAGCGCAAGTAATCCGGCAAAACAGATTGCCATAACCTTCAGTCTGTCATATACGAGCTTGGTTTCATAATCTGAAGCTCCGATACGAATTGTACTAATCGCATCATAGCCTCTCTTTTCCAAGGCCTTTATTACCTCGTCTGTTTTGGCATAGCTTGATATGTATACCGAATACTGCTTATCCTCTGCAGTATAATATTTGTCATAAAACTCCCGGCTAACCTCTAAGAAATCTCTGGTATGGTTGTTGTTGCTTTTTTGAACATCTACCATTTCCTCTACGTATTCATCCGAAAGCTCTCCATCCTCATCATATTCCTGGAAATGGAAAATTACTTCTCCGGTCACCTGCTCCAATTCTTTCGAAATACGCACCTGATTTCCTGTCAAATCATCTGCGATAACAAGCATCAGCTCCGGTTTCTGCTCATAATCCATTTTTTTGTAGCTGTATGCATAATAGATACGATGTAAACCGGAATCAATATGCATAGACAGCATCTGACACAACTCCTTGGAGAAATATACCTGGTCGGTCTCTTCCTTTAAAATTCCAACGATTTTCATCGTGCCATCATAATACTCGCCGGAATCCCAGATATTATTTGCCATAAAGAAGCATTGCTTTGTCTTATTTAACAGGCTGTCATCCTCTGCGTATAGTACAATTTCATTTCTCGCCTCCGGAAGACGTCCGTATGCCAAATCCTCTTCTGTAATACAGTCTGTAGAACGCATGAATTTCTCATTGCTGATAAATTTCAAAGTAACCTTTGGTTCTCTGTCAAACCGGTTAAAGCTATATAAATATTCATAGTCTACATCTTCTTCTATATAAAAATTGATATCGTTGGCATAATCACAGGAATCCACAATTTCTACATAGGCAAGCTTTTTGATAATCTCATAATCCTCTTCTGTCAAAGCCGTGCCATCTGATTTCTTTACCACAATACGTGTGTCGCTTTCCTGGTAAAAGGCTTTATTCGAATACATCTTGGTTGTGATATCATCCTCGTACACCCACAGCTGTCCCATGAGTAAAAAAGACGCAATTGCAATAATCGTTAAGAATACTGTAAACAAAGCTGCTCTTCCCGGCTGCGTAACTGCATTCTTCTTCGCAAAATAAGATGCAATCCGGGTCTGCCACCAGAATTCCTGCATGCCGCTACGTTTGGAGGCCTTCATGTCCACTGCGGCAGCCTTGTGCTCCTGTTTGGCTTCTTCAACCACCTCCGCTGACTCAGGTGCTTCGTCAGATATAGATGCGCTTACATCCTCTCCGCCATTCACCAACACATCTACTACGACTTCACCGTCATGAATACGAATCTTTCTTGTCACATACGAGGCCGCCTGCTCATAATTATGAGTAACCATAATCACAAGACGGTCCTTTGATAATTCCTTTAGCAAAGCAATAATCTGCTCGCCTGTCTCACTATCCAGGTTGCCGGTCGGCTCATCTGCAACGATAATACCTGTATTCTTTGCCAAAGCTCTGGCAATGGACAATCTCTGCTTCTGACCACTGGATAACTCTGTAGCCTTGTGTAATTCATACCCTTCCAGGCCAACTAACTGCAAATAATGTCTTGAGGTTTTCTCTGCTTCTTCTTTGCTTTCTCCCATAATTAAAAGACCACTCATCATATTGTCAAGCACAGTATAATGACCGATCAAGCTATAATCCTGGAATACGTAACCAATCTTGTTTCTGCGATACTCTTCCCAGTCCTCATCATCGTACTGGAAGGTTGGCTGCCCATCAACATACATTTCCCCATCATCAAAGGTATCCATACCACCTATGATATTAAGAAGGGTTGACTTACCGCTACCACTTTCGCCTGTGATAGCCACAAATTCGCCCATCTGAAATGTAAGATTAATTTTACGAAGCGCCTGCGTTACCGCAGTTTTCGCATAGTAGCTCTTACTAATTCCCTCGAGCCGGATTCTCACCTTTCCCATATAAAATTCTCCAATTCCTTTATTTTCCTTTTTATTCTCACGACAAAATGTCTGTGACATTTCCTATCGTAGAAAAATAGGGAGAACAACCTTGCTCTCCCTGCCAACTTGCCCTTAGCTTAATTTTATAATAATTCTATCTCGAGTTCAAGAATATATTTAGCTTCCCCTAAAGTATTTTACTTTGTTCCGAACATTATATTGTGATACACCTTTATCGTATGGTCCATGCCATAATTTACCAGGAAAAACTCCCTCACACGTTCCTCTACCGTCGCATCATACTCTTCCAGCTCTTTCTTTTTGCATTATTTTCTTTAAATTCAAATCCCACATCTAGTTTCTCGCCATCTCTAACAAAGTCTGATACAATTCCGGATAATCCTTTTTCAAATTAATAATCCTACCCTCTTCATTTATAAAGCAATGCTCGGAATGCCCCTCACAAACCACTTTATCCTCACGCTTCATCTCATATCCGATTTTTAGCTTCACACCCTTAAACTCTTCTACCCAGACTATAATATCAACCGTATCGCCAAATATCGTACTGATTTTGTATTTACATTCAACGCCCGTCACCGGTGAAATCACACCCATATCTTCCAGCTTTTTATAGTCCCATCCAATCTGACTTAGGAAATCGATACGCGCCTCTTCCATCCAACGAATATAATTAGAATGATGAACAATTCCCATCTTATCTGTTTCATAGTACTGTACTTTATGCTGATAAATATTCATCTCGTTCTCCTGCAATAACCTTTCTCCGTTCGTTGTCTAATAATATGATTATAAATTAGCTCTCGTTATCCGTCAACTTTATTACTCGTCCAAATTCACTTGTCTTTTTCTAATTTCCTCCAATTGATAATTCCGCAAATAGAGCCCAAATTAATTAGAAATTTTTTGCAATACTTTTTTCGAATATCTTTTTTGTTTCATCAAATACTATCAAAGTAGCATTTTTTTAATAGGAATTGATGAAGAAAAAGAAATGGAGAAACAAAATGAATGTAGATAAAAAAGATTTAGGCTCACAGCTTGCATATGCTGCACTCGATGAAGTCCCAACACCAAATACTGATGCGAAAGAAATCGTTGGTCTGGTAAAATCCAGCGGCCGTATCACTGGCTATCAGCTTTCTGACGGACAAACCGTTTCCAAAGAAGACGGCGTTGCCATGGCCAAATCCGGAGACATTCAGGGCGTCGGTATCGCACACCGCAAGGATAGCGAATATTTAAAGTCTCTCCCTGACGGCACTGAAAATAATAACCTTGGCAGCTTGCCTTCCGTATCCGCAAACTTTTCCGAACGTTCTAACTAGTAAGCAATTAAGAAAAAATGGTGCTGAGTTCATAGCTCAGCACCAGGTTTGTCTACAGACATCGGGGATTAGAAGTTTTACGAATTCCTAGAACCCGCATAAAGAAAGTAGTTCAGCGGTTCTTTTTCTCAACTTACTCATTACTTACTCAAAGCATAAATTGGAAGTTGACGCGAAGCGTCAACGAGGAAAACGCAGAGCGTTTTTCGAGTCTGTGTGTATAGATGAATTGGGAATTATAAAACTAAATTCGTGTTCATGGAACGAAATAAGCTTTTGTGCGGGGTGCGAGGGGTATATATGACAAAAATAGCTATCTATACCCTGCTTTTTGTGTTTAAGAAAGGGCCTATATCATATCATTTGGGTATACACAAAAAATCTGTCCAAAATACCCTGGAAAATCAAAAAAGCAGGGGTATTTTAACTTAAAAAAATTCCATATACCCAAATGCGATTCTTTAGTGCTTGCTCAATGCAAACACGCAACTTCTAATTTGTTTAACAGACTCCATTCCACCACATTCCCCAAAATATTTCATCAATCAAATAAGTTAAATTTTGGAATCTCTTTTTTTGTCTCTGCAATTTCTTAAGTGATTTACCGCTTCCATAATTTTTCCTATGAGACATCGGGGATTCGTTCTCCGCTCCGCTTCGGTCGGCGCAAAGCCGAGGTCCACCG